>JAJONK010000567.1 GCA_021323355.1 Deltaproteobacteria bacterium | reverse complement strand
CCAAAGTGGTGCGCCGTTCGCAAGATCGTTTCAAGAGGAATCCCGACCCACTGAGCCATTACGAACATCTCAAGGCGCAAGATGAGTTGATGACGAATTACCTGAAGGTCATGGCCGATCATCGCCTGGATGCGATCGTTCATAAGGCGATAGAGCATCAGCCCACTCTTATCAAAGACGGCGTGAACCCGCCGTTCGTTGATCAGAAAGGCGCGCCGCATCTGAATACATTCCTCGTTTTCGTTCCGACGATCGTCGTCCCGGCGGGATTCACGCGGGACAATCTTCCCGCCGGTGTTTGCTTTACCGGACGACCTTATGATGACGGAAACCTGATCAAATTTGCTTACGCATACGAACAGGCAACGCATCATCGCCGCCCGCCGGCAAGCACGACGGGACTCTAACTCTGAAATGTGACTCTGTTCGTGCGCATGTGGCGTCGCATGCGCGTGACTTTTGTTGGCTTATTTGTTCTTGGCGAAAGACTATGCTGGTGAATGTGACATTGTCGGTGCTTTTGGTGTCGTATCTCGCCGGATGTAGCTCCACGACTGCGGGCTTGTCTATCGGCACCACTAATGGCACTGGAGAATCGGAGCAGATTCCTGCCAAGCTCTTCAAGCCCGATGGCGCAGGGGAATTTCCAGCAGTGGTCATTATGCACGACTGTAGCGGCCTCGGTCCTCGCTCAAGCGGCGCTCCGAACCGCTGGGCAAAGGAACTTCTGATCTACGGATACGTCGTGCTCATCCCGGATAGCTTCACAACGCGAGGGCACGCCAGTGGCGTATGCACCAATCCGTCTCCCAGCCGGACCGAAGTGAGCCCATTTCGGCGCACACGCGATGCTTATGCTGCACTCTCTTATCTACGCACCCTGCCGTACGTCGACAGAGCCCGGATTGGACTCATGGGCGGCTCGCACGGCGGTTCCACAACTCTCGCCTCAATGGTTTCGCCGGAAAGCGATAGAGAGCCGCTGGCTCGAGACAAACGAACAGGCTTCGCCGCCGCCGTCGCTCTTTATCCGAACTGTGCAATTCGCCTGGGAAGTTGGCGTGCTGAGAGCCGAGCGGGGATGAACGGGCCCACTCTTAGCTATGTCGGTGCGTACAAGGCGGTTGCTCCTTTGCTGATTCTTATAGGAGAAAACGACGATTGGACGCCGGCGGAACCCTGCCGAAAGCTGACGGACGCGGCTGTGCAAGACGGGTATCCTGTGACGATTAAGATTTATCCGGGGGCACACCACTCCTTCGACAGTAACAACCCGGTGCGCCACGTGGCGGCTCGCATTAACACGAACTCCCCCACCGGCCGCGGTGCTACCACCGGAGGCGATTCCAAGGCGTGGGCCGACAGTATTCGCGAGGTGATTGCCTTCTTTGGTCGGCACCTGGGAAAAGAGAAAAGTAAGTTCGCGGGAAAGGAGCGAGACGGAAACAACTGAGTCTCGGCTGAGTAGATTTTCTAAGGTAGATTGTTACCTTCTTTGACAAATGGCCGGCAATGGCGCACAAGAAGTTACAACGTACGTGCTCAGCAGTGGCAGTGCTTTCAAGCGATGGATCATCGGTATCCATGATGAACGGCGAGTTTTACGAGTTCACAGGCTTAAATTTCGGCAACCATATATCAGCCGATTGCTGCTCGAAGATGACCGACACTTTCATGCCCAGCTTCACATTCTCAACCGGGCAGCCGATCACGTTTGTGATCATCCGTGGGCCTTCATCTAGGTCAATCCAGGCGATGACGTAAGGAATATCTTTTTCAAAGGCCTGCGATGCCGCGCGACCAACGACCTGCCGGATCACGGTGAAGGAATAAACTTGTCCTTGACCGCTGAGTTCCTGCCAATGAATGTTTTCGCTGCCGCATTCGAAACAGCTCGGACGCGGTGTCCAGATATAGGCACTACAATCGAGGCAGCGCTGCATTAGAAGCTTTTGCTTCGCTGCTCCCTCCCAAAAAGGTGTTGCTTCGCTGGTGATCGTAGGTAGCGGTTTTTGCAGATTGGTCTCAGCCATGGCTGTTGAGGGCTCCTTGGGGTTGGTTCAACGTTCAACCGTTCAACGGTTCAGCATCAGAAAAGTTAGACCGATCCATCGGCATTTGTCATTTTGGATATCCGCTCATACATCAGTACCCAAAACCGCCACGGCGCAGCAGCCGAGATTCTTGCCATAGGGCAGAACTCCCAGGCCGGTAACTAGGCCTATTTTGGCACCGGCGACTTGGCGTTGGTCGCCTTCGCCGCGCAATTGACGGACGGCCTCTATCACGTGAATGGTTCCACCCGCGGTAGAAGGCTGACCGCAATTGATCATGCCTCCGCCGGTTTGAATCGGTAGCTGGCCGTTGATCGTAAAATCGGTGCGTTCAAAGAAGCCGAGATCGCCCTTGGCGCAAAACCCCAAATCTTCGATCTGCAAGTAAACCACGATAATGTAGTCATCATAGAGTTCGAGGAAGCTAATATCGCCGTGCTTGACGCCGGCCATTTCCATCGCGACTCTGCCGGCATCGGCGACACCCATGATCAAGGCATCGGAAGCGGCTCTCGGGCCGTAAGA
>JAJONK010000566.1 GCA_021323355.1 Deltaproteobacteria bacterium | reverse complement strand
CTCCTTCAACGCAAGTTGGATCTGCCGCAAGATAACCTCCATAGTCCTACCGGCGTTGCGTTGATCGAGAGTTTCACCGACACAAAGGATTGGGCGAAGATTGTTTCTGATGGCAGCTACTAATTTTCTGGCGGTCATTTCATCGCTCTCGTTGAAGATATGACGGCGCTCCGAGTGACCCACGATCACGTATGTGCAACCCAAATCCGCTAGCATAGCCGGGCTGATCTCGCCGGTGAACGCGCCGTTGTCTTCCCAATGGCAGTTCTGGCCGGCCAGCGAGATTCCCGAGCTAGCGATCCTTTCTTGTACGGTCGCCAACGCTGTTGCGGGCGGCGCCAATACCAGGGCAGCTTTCGGAGTTTTTTGACTGGTACCTTGCACGATAGCGGCGGCAAGGTTCGACGCCTGTGACAAGGTCCCATTCATCTTCCAATTGCCGACAACCAACGGGTTCATGCGGTTTTCTCAAGTGCCTTGATGCCGGGAAGCTCACGCCCTTCTAAAAACTCCAAAGTCGCCCCGCCTCCAGTCGAGAGGTGAGTAATGTGATCAGCGACCCCCGCGGCTGTAACTGCGGCAACCGTATCGCCGCCGGCAACAATACTGACGATGTCGGACCGATGAGCGGCGAGTGCTTGGGCCAAAGCTTTACTTCCTTGATCGAAGGGCTCTATTTCAAATAGTCCGACAGGACCATTCCAAAGCACCGTTTTGGATCTGCCGATTTCCTCGATGAAGCGATCTGTTGTTCGTGGTCCAATATCCAATCCAATCCGTCCTTCTGGGATGTTAACATCGCTGGTGGAAGAATTCTCTTTGTTTTCATCTCCAGTCAAATGATCCGTCGGCAGGAGTACTTTGACTCCGTGTTTGACCGCGTCTGTCATCAGCTCTTTTGCAACAGAAATCTTATCTTGTTCGATCAGCGAGCGCCCGATATTGATTCCGTTAGCTTTCAGAAACGTGTATGCCATTCCCCCGCCGACAAGCAACGCGTCAAGTTTAGGTAATAAATTTTTGATGACGCCGATCTTATCTGAAACCTTCGCTCCGCCCAGAATAGCGATGAAAGGCTTTTCTGGGCCCGTCAGTACGCGCGAGAGATAGTCGAGCTCTCGTTGTAGCAAAAGGCCGGCAGCTTTGATTTCGAAAAACGCCGCCATACCTGCCGTGGAAGCATGGGCGCGATGCGCCGCGCCGAAAGCATCATTGACATAGACATCGGCCAACGAGGCAAGAGCACGGGAGAAAATCGCATCGTTCTTTTCCTCTTCGGGATGAAAGCGCACGTTTTCAAGCAGAACAATTCGCGAGTTTGGATCACGGGCGAGTTCCTCAGTTTCTGAGCCAACGCAATCGGGCGCCAGGACTACTGTTTGGCTCAGAGACTTTTCCAGATACTCACGTACGGGTGCTAGGCTGAATTTCGGATCCTTCCTCCCGCCTGGACGGCCCAGATGGGAAGCGATTATTACTTTCTTTGACCTGTCTAGGATCAGTCGGACGGTCGGCACAGCGCTTTCGATGCGATGCGGTTCGGTGATTTTGCCTTTGTCGAGAGGTACATTGAAGTCGACTCGTAAGAATACTGTCTTTCCGGTGGTGTCGATTTGATCAATGCCGCAAATCATACGTACGTCCTAAATTGAACGATTAATGTGGAGAAATACGCATTTACTAATTGACTAATAACAGAGGTTATAATATTTTTTCAATTAACATTTCAAAATCCATCATGTTTTCTTTCTGGTCGCTCCAGCTTTTGGCCCAAAATGGCTCGTTTGTTCCGCAACCGCATGGGATTCTCGATCTCGTTCGGGGATCAGGCATCGTTGTTCAAGCAATTCTCTACTTGCTGGTTCTATTTTCGGTTGTTGGGTGGGGTATTATCGCCTACAAGTTCCGGCAGATGCGCAGGGCTAAAAAAGAGTCGCAGAAATTCATCGAAATCTTCTGGGAAAGACGCAACTTGTCCTCGATACACGATGCCAGCCGGGAGTTGAAATCTAGTCCGGTTGGCCAGGTCTTTCGCTCAGGTTATGAAGAGCTCGTCCGGGTATCTCGCTCAAAGAAGGATTCCCCTGTCGGCGATAACTTGACGACTGAGTTGGGCGGCGTCGATAATGTTTCCAGGGCCATGAAACGGGCGACCAGTGTCGAAATAACGAAACTGGAAAAATATTGCACCTTTCTTGCCACTACCGCTAGCGCGGCGCCATTCATAGGACTTTTTGGCACGGTATGGGGCATTATGAACGCATTCATGGGCCTTAGTACGACACATTCATCGAGCATTCAAGCGGTGGCGCCAGGAATTGCCGAAGCATTGATCGCCACTGCTGTAGGTTTGGCTGCCGCAATTCCGGCGCTCATGGCCTACAACTACTTCGTCCAACAGATCAAGGTGCTGGCTGTTGAGATGGACAATTTTTCTCACGAATTTCTCAATATAGCTGAGCGCCACTTCTTCAAATAATTAAAGAGGTTCAGATGGCAATGGACACCGCTTCATCGCGTGACAGCACGACGATTTCGCAGATTAATGTTACTCCGCTTGTTGACGTTATGTTGGTGCTG
>JAJONK010000067.1 GCA_021323355.1 Deltaproteobacteria bacterium | reverse complement strand
GAGCTGCTGCAAAGAACCTACGAGAGCTCGATCGACGAGAAGAAGCTGCCAGCCAAACAGTACCCATCGGTGACCGGGCTAAAGACGATTATAGATCAGATCGCCGCCACCAACCCTAAAGCGAAGAGCGCCAAGCCGGAGGACTTCATCGATGCCCGTTTTGTCGAAGAATTCGACAAGAGCGGATATATCGACAGTCTCTACGGCCGCAGGAAGTAGCGATCGTCGAGCTCGGTTAGTCAGTCATAGAGGCGCGCTCTATAGCCGGCGTCAATTCTCCAACAACTTCTTCATCCGTTCGATGACTTCCGGCGGCTGCACCATGATTTCTTTGGCGGTTGCTTCCAATTCCTCGCCGGTCAGAGGATCTAGATCCCATTTTCTTTTCTGCGCGTCGGCTAACAGCGCCGGGTCAGTCATGGCTTTGTTAAAAGCGTCGCGCAAAACCTTAACCCGGTCCGCTGGCATCGCTGGTGGCGCGATAAAGGGCCGGCCGTGATCGCCGGATGAAAGCAATACCCGCGCGACCCGCTTTGTGGCATCCGGAGTTTTATGGGCGTCCATCAATTCGTAGAGCGTCGGAACATCCGGTAGTTTCGGATAACGCTTTGTGCCGCTTTGGGTGATAGCGCGAACAACTCCGTTCTTAATCCATGTCCGGGTTGGTTCCCGGCCGACGTAAGCCGAAACCGTTCCGGCGCGGCAGTGCACTTCGCCTTTCTCAATAGCCAGGTTCATCTCGCCGCCGCCGCCATAGCCGAGCACCATGTTGAGCTTGACGCCGAGTGCCTCCTCGAACAGCCGGGGTAGAAGGTAACCCAATCCGGCGCGCGCTAATGCTGCGCATCTCGGCGGATCTTTAGCATTGCGCATCTCGTCCAAGGTTTTATAGGGCACGTCCGTGCGGATAAAAAGAACCTGGTCGATGCGTTCCGGCGAGCCGATCCAGGAAAATTTGGGCCAGTCGAACTTCACTTCCTTGGCACCGAGAAGCTGATCCGTGTAGTTGGCGGGATTGACCAACCCAAGCGTCAGCCCATCGGGCTTGGCAATGTTGTAAATATAGTTGGCCGCGACGATCGCGCCCGCGCCCGGCATGTTTTGCACGAGGACTTCAGGGTTTCCGGGAATGTGCCGGCCCAAATGCTGAGCCACAAACCGGCCCCAATCGTCCATGGCGCCGCCGGTGGAATTGCCAATTACCAGCCTGACGGTTTTACCTTTGAAAAATTCGTGCGAGCTCGCATGCGCGGCGCCGGCGATCAAGGCAAAGAGAGATAAGAAACAGATAACTTTTTTCATAAGCCCTCCGGATGAATTAAGCATGAAAGCTGAAAGCGAAACAAAACCACGATGACGTGATCGTCAACGTACCTCCGAAATGATTGAACCGATCACGAGCACGTTAGCACGATGATGAGGATGAGCACCTTTAAGTTTTTCGTCACCGAGGGCTCACCGCTAGAAAAAAGCAAAAGCGCGCACCTCGATGCTCTGGCGCGCCGGAGCGTTTGGCGGGGTGGCGGGATCTTTGAACGATGTGTGCGGCGTAAACCGTGCCCGGCCGTCGGTCTGGGAATCGTAAACCTTAAACACCAGAGCTTCGTCTCGCCTCATCTCAGGGAAGTAGAACCACCGGTGCTTTGGATTGTACTTCAATCGGTAAGTCTGCCCTACTCGATGAGGATAACGGCGTTCGGCGATCATAAAATCGTCGAGCGCGACACTCTTGGCGTCGGCAACGGCCAAGGGATTTGACTGAATAGGCTGGTTGATGGCGCGCCACACCTGAATGATCGCGAACCGACGCTCGAGCAAGGATTCGGCCTCGTCGGGGAGAACCTCGCGCAGCCGGTTCGGGCCGGACCATTCGGTGTAGTCGTTATGCGCCGAGAGCACCGGTTCTCGGATGAGCTTTGCCTCGCGTTCGGTCTGATCGCCGGAGCGCAAAGTATGATCGAAGATCACCACGCGCGCAGCGCCCGAGGCGCTTTTGATTAGCTGTTCGACCTCAGGGTAATAAACCAACTGCAACTGCTCAGGGTCGAAGAAATCGGCAACCTTGGTCTTGTGTTCGACGAATACAAAACCCTGCTCATCCAGCGATAGCCGGTCAAGGAGCAGCCGGCCGTTGTGGACGGTCATTGATTTCAACTCGTCGGCTCCGGTTTTACGGCGACGGATATTGTTCGGACCGAAGGTTTCGTTGACCAGCTTCTCGCCGGTGTCGGGCGTATAGGGAATATCGACAGTCACAGCTTCAACCATAAAATTCCCTCCATGGTTAGATCACCGTTATCACACCTGAACCGCCGGTGAAATGCACCGAAGGCTGAAAACTGAAAACGCAAAGCTGAAAAAACGTTGTTTCCAGTGCGTTATGAGTGCTGGTTTGTGATCGCTCAGCTTCCATTTTATTCTGATCCTCGCCTCAAGATCCTCATTCATAATTCCGCTTTCAGCTTTCATCTGTGGTATCACTTCCGTCCCATTTCCTTCAGGAGCTATTCCAGTACACGACCCTCTTTGCCGCTGCTCAAGGCAAGCCCGTAAGCAGCCCTATAACTCTGCTTTCCATCCGGTGTCAATTGCTATCCCTCGATACGGACCGAACATGGCAGACGTGAGACGCGCCTTCATCAATCAACGAAACCGTCGATCAGATAACTCCAATGCGCGAGCGCAGCTTTGCGCCGAGGCTATTCTATATCGCCCTAGGATTTCAGGGCGCGCCGGTTTAGATGCGCAAAAATCAAACCGGCGGCTTCGACCGTCGCCAGAATTAAGAACATCCCAACATAGCCGGCGACTTCGACGGTGCTGCCAGTCATCAGCGAACCGACTCCGTAACTCAGCGGATAGGCCATTGAAAACGTTGCCATAGCTTTGCCGCGGCGGCGCGGGTCTGCACGTTCAACGGCCAGCGCTAAAATCGTTGCGCTGCCGATCGAGTTGCCGAGCATATATAACACCCCGGCAATCAGTATCCCGGGTAAACTCGAGACCAGAGTGATCAACGATAACGCGAGCACTTGCAGCATGAATCCTGCTGCAATGGAGCGGCCGCGGCCGATTTTGTCCGACAGCCGCCCTAAGCCTGGACGTGCAAGCAGAGTGGTTACACCACAGATGATAAAGTAGATGCCAAAATTTTCTACGGCCAGTTCTCGGGCGTATAGTACGATAAAGTTAGTCATGCTCGGCAATGCGAGATTCAGCCAAAGGAGCAAAACCGACGGCAGGAAGATTTCCGGTTCGACAAAGTGGAACACTTCCCGCCACCACGGCCGTGCTTGTTCGAGTTGTGGCGCCCGGATTACGCGCGGTGAATACCGCATCATCACTGCTCCAACACCCGCCGCCAATACTGAGAGCAGTGCTGTTGTGACAAAGACCACATTGAATCCACCGAAGGATGCGGCCAGCAGCCAGAGCGCGACCGCTGGAAAGATTATCGACGCGGCGCCCTGGACGCCGCTATAAAAGCCCGATGCCTCGCCACGCCTCGACTCGGGAGCGGTGAGCGCCAATAGTGAATAGCCGCCAGTGTTGAGACCGGCCCAGCCCAGGCCTCGCAGCGCATTGGCTAACATCACCGCTTCAATCATGGGGATTAAGCAGAGAAATACGCTGGCGCCTTGAAACAGCAATCCGCTGATAAGCACGCCGGTCTCGCTCCAGCGATCGGCCCAGTGGCCGACGAGAGGCCGGATGACAACGCTGGTAACCGCGAAAGAAGCCAGGACGAGTCCAACCACGAACGGCGATCCGCCGAGGTCGGTCACGTAAAGCGGCAGGACGGGCGCCAACATGAAATGTTGCGCATACCCCAAGAATTGAGCCAGACAGAGTAGCGCAAACGCGCGCGTCCAAATGGAGGCGGATTTCTCGTAAATCATGGAGTCGAAAAAAATTTAAATAGATTTTTGCTCGCGTAATGACAAAGTGAGGCGTGGATTACAAGAATCTGTAAGCTATCACGATCAAAACGTTTGAGCGAGATCGAGCAGAATCGCTCGGAACCGCACCTCGGTCAGGAATAGACGCGTATTTTCTTGCCTGATCTCAGCGGCTCGGGTGGTGCGCTCGCCGTTATCGTTGCCGCGGTGGCGCTTTCGTTATACTTTCTGAATGGGAGCGAGCAAAGAAGTAGCAAGCGCGTTCGAAATTCTAACTTAGTGGAGGATAGGGATGGCTGAAAAGCGATCCGGCGGTAAAGAAATTCATTTTGTTGTAAGTGAAACGGCGGGGGTTATGTCCGGACTTCTGTTAAAGCCTGAGCACGCTGTCTCCTTGCTTGTATTTGCGCACGGAGCCGGAGCCGGAATGCGCCATCGCTTTATTGAGGACCTCTCGCAAAGACTGGCGGGACTCGGCGTCGCTACCATGCGTTACCAATTTCCCTATATGGAAAAGCGAGTTAAACGGCCCGATTCCGAAGGCGTTCTCATCGCCACGGTTCAAGCCGCGTTGATCGCAGCTGAGAAGTATTCCGATGGCCTGCCGATCTTTGCCGGCGGCAAATCAATGGGTGGCCGAATGACATCTTTAACACTAGCGAAAGCGCCGATGGACAGGCTGCATGGCCTGATTTTTTTTGGCTTTCCGCTGCATGCGCCGGGAGCGCCGTCCGCGGAACGAGGCAAACATCTAGCTGATGTTCAGGTGCCAATGCTTTTTATCCAGGGTTCGCGCGATGCTTTGGCTGATCTCAGGCTGCTAAAGCCACTCTGCGCTCAATTGGATGGCCGCGCAGAGCTGTTCGTCGTCGAAGGCGGCGATCATTCGCTTCATATGGCCAAACGTTCCGGCCGCACCGATAATGAAGTGCTCGACGAAGTCGCGGCAAAGACTTCGTCTTGGATGGCCGCCAGAAGCACTTGATGATCTGGATGGATGCTCCGGTTTGGTTGCCGGCTAGGTGATAATCAAAGAGAGATCTCTTTGTTGATTGCGAGGTTCTTTCATGTTTTCAAGCGAACAAGAAGCGCTGCGCGCCCTAAAAGGGCAGGACCGGGTCTCGGCCGCTAATGCGGAGGCATTTCTTTGGCGCCATTGGTGTCAATCGGGCGATCTGGAAGCGGATCGAGTTTTCCGTAACGGTGTCGATGCCATGCAAAGAGGCGAGCTCGAGTTGGCAGAGACTTTGTTCGGCAAAGTGCTCGAGATGGCGCCACAGTTTGCAGAGGGGTGGAACAAGCGTGCGACCATACGCTATTTGAGGCAGAATTTCGCTGCATCAATCGGTGATTGTCAGGAAACCTTAACACGCAATCCCAATCACTTCGGCGCCTCAGCCGGCCAGGGGCTGTGCCATATGGCGCTAGATGAATATCGCGAAGCGGTTATCTGTTTTCGCCGGGCTCTGGAAATTCATCCGCACCTGCACGCCGTACAACAGAACCTCACGCTGGCGCAATCCCAGGCATCGATTGGTGAGGGCTATCTTCACTGAGGGAAATTAATCGACAACAGGCGCGCCTGAAGCTTTGATTGGCGCCGATAAGATTACTTTAACAAGGCACAATGACGGAGGTTTGAATGAGCATTCGCGTCGCCGGAATACCAGGTAGTCTCCGAGAGGGATCTTTAAACAAGGGCCTGCTGCGGGCCGCCGTAGAGCTTGCGCCGGCAGGGATGGAGATCAAGACTTATACCGGCTTAGGAGATATCCCGCCTTATAACGAGGACGTTTTTGCTAAGGGAGATCCCGAACCGGTGGCGGTGATGAAAGCCGCCATCAGTGAGGCCGATGCAATTCTGATCTCGACCCCTGAATACAACTACGGTGTGCCCGGCGTGCTCAAGAATGCCATCGACTGGGCCTCGCGCCCGGCCGGCAAGTCTGTGCTGAATCGCAAGCCCGCGGCTATTATGGGTTGTTCCCCCGGACTAGGGGGAACTATACGAGTGCAACACGCTTTACGGCAGACGTTTGTGTTTACGGAGACCTACGTCATGGTTCAGCCGGAGATCAAGATTCCTTCAGCTGCGCCGCTTTTTGATTCGTCCGGCCGATTGACCGACGATAACACCCGCCAGCACCTCAAGAAATTTCTAGAAGCGTTCGTTGTTTGGGTTCAGCGGTTTAAGTCTTAGTCGGCTATAGCTGGATTCCGTGCGAGCATCGAGAGTCCACTTCAAGCATGTCGCGCGGTAAAAAATAGAGGGGCACTTATGAAAAAAATTTTCCTCGCGTTAACGTTCGTCGTCTCGAGTGTAGCAGCGGCACACGCACAGGCTCCGTTTTTCCAGGGAAAAACCATTACGACCATTGTTGGTTACCTGCCTGGTGACGGGTACGATATTTGGGCGCGCCTGCTGGCGGCCCATATGCCGAAGCACATTCCCGGCAATCCCGGCATGATCGTGCAGAACATGCCGGGCGCCGGCTCCATGATCGCCGCCAACTACATCTACAACGTTGCCAAGCCCGATGGAACGACGATGGGCTCCATCGGCCCGTCGCTGTATTTCGATCAACTGATCGGCAAAAAGGAAGTGAGTTTCGATTGGGCAAAGTTTGGCTGGATCGGTTCCACCGAGAACACGCCGTGGCTGCTCTATATGAAAGCAGACACGCCGTTCAAGAGCATCGAAGACATTCGTAAGGCGACCCAGGCTCCGAAGTGTTCAGCTACCAGCACCGGCACCAGCGGTCATTTTATTCCCAAGCTGCTCGAGGAAGCGTTCGGCGCCAAATTCGATATGGTGATGGGCTATAAAGGCGGCGCAGAGCAGGACTTGGCGCTCGAAAGAGGCGAGGTCGTTTGCCGGTCGCTGAGCATTCCAACCTTTTTTGCCCGTGAACCATTTATCACCTGGCGCAAGAAGAATGTGGTCCGGATACTAATGCAAACCGGCCGCAAACGTGATTCGCGCATGCCTGACGTGCCGACTATTTATGACCTCATGGAAGAGTACAAAACATCGGCGCAGACCCGATCACTGGTGACCGCGATCTTGGCTTCCGGAGACTTGGGACGACCGTTTATTGCGCCACCGAACCTGCCGGCTGATCGATTGAAGATTCTCCGCGACGGCTTCCAGAAGACGATGGCAGATCCGGCTTTCCTGACTGATGTGAAAACCCGAAAATTGGAAGCCGATCCGGATTTTGGCGAACAGCTCGAGACCCTCGCCAAAGAGGCGGTCAATCAACCTCGAGAGGTTGTCGAGCGCATGAAGAAGCTACTCGGCGATTGACCGGGCCCGCCGCGGTGTTGTTCCCCCTGCGGATTGACGATGGATCAATCCGTTCTTAGGCGATTGCGAACGCAATTCTGCCGAATCCTTGTAATCATTTTCCGTCGGGCCGCGTTGTATCTGGCGGAACATGGCTTGCATTGGCAAGCCCTTACCCTTGTGAAGGCCATGGAAGACAAGGTCAAGGACGGGAAAAGAGTCAATGCTTCAACCGCTATGTCCGAATTGTTCGCGCGATTACACCAAACGGGTTTCGCGAATCGGGTTCAAAGAACGTCTGCTGAGCATCATTTATGTCTATCCTTTCAGGTGCCAGCTGTGCGGTTACCGCTTTAGTTTCATGCAGTGGGGTGTGCGTTACACGCGAGTTGAGGAAGATCGTCGCGAGTATAACCGGATGCCCGCGAGTTTTCCGGTTTCGTTTGCCTGCGATGGCGTAGAGGGGGCCGGTCACGTGATCGACATTTCACTAAACGGTTGCTCACTTGAGGCTGACACGACCATCGCCGAAGGCAGTATCGTGCGCATGGCTTTGCAAATGTCCGAAGAGCTAGCGCCGATCAGTGTCGAGGCGGCACTGGTGCGTGAGATTAACAGAAACCGAATCGGGATCGAGTTCTTACGTTTTCAGTATCATGACCGTGAACGTTTGCAGATTTTTATTCGCCGTTTGCTCAATGGAATTCCTGAACCTTCCGCGCGGCCCGCACTTCTATTAAATGCCCTGAAACGCACCCGGCACATCGGTGCGTGATTGGTTGTTCTTCCGTCCCTCTAATCAAACGATCGCCTCTCCGTTCCCTGTCTAGGCGGGGGCGCTTTTCTGGATGGCAATCAGACTAAAAGAAGTTGCCATCACCAAGTCAATTTCCAGACGCTCTTCAAAGCTATGTTGGCGGGCTTCAGAGCCGGATCTTCGAAGCCGAGCCGGTCGTCTCGATTTTCGATCGACTAGCCCAGGCACAACATGAAAGTCTTGGCGACATCTTTAATGGGTAGTCCACTCACAGCGTAGCGCGAGGTAACCGCCGCCGACTTTATCTCGGCGTCACAAGGAAAACGTCGTCGGACTGGCTGATTGTCCGGCTTGACGAAGCCGCGCGTGGTTCAGTAGAGTGGCTTCAAGTCGAACAAAGTCAACTACTCTTCCAACATTAAAGGAGGCCACGCTATGTTTATCTGTCTATCACCCGGAGGGCAGTCGATCACTCAGGGCGAAACGCCAAAGGAGAAATTACTCGTCGGTACGGTGGATGGCATTTTCGCTTTTCACAAGCGCAATGGCTCATGGGAAGGTCGGGGGACCATGGTTCCGGGAAAGCATTTCAGCTCGATTATCTTCGAGCCGCTAACCCAAACGCTGTTCGGCGGTACTTACAGCGGTGAGATTTACGCCAGCGCGGATCATGGCCAGACCTGGGAGCGACGTGACAACGGAATAGATGATAAGGAGATTTACTCTCTTGCGACCCAAGTGGTTGACGGCAAGCCGCGGCTATACGCAGGTACCCAGCCGGCGCATCTGTTTTACAGCGACGATCTCGGCAAGAGCTGGACGGAGCTGCCGGGGCTTCGCCAAGTGCCTGGTGTCGAGAAGTGGACTTTCCCCGGCCCACCGCACCTGGCGCATGCCAAGAGCATTACCTTTCATCCCAAGGATGCAAACATCATCCACGTGGCCATCGAAGTGGGCGGATTTCTCAAGAGCACGGACGGCGGTAAAACCTGGAGCACGGTCGACAACATCAACCCCGACGCGCATCGGGTGCTGATTCCGACCAATGATCCGAGCAAGCTCTACGGCACTGCGCCAACGACCAATTGCGGGCCTGAAACCGCCGCGGGGTTTTGCGTCAGCGAAAATGGCGGCGAGAGCTGGAAAAGCATGACGCCGAGAGATTTCCGCATCGGCTACGTCGATCCATTTTTCGTTCATCCCTCCGATCCCAATCTTTTGTTCGTTGCCGGCGCCAAGACCGGCCCAGGTACCTGGCGCAAACTGCACACCGCCGACGCGCGCATCGCGCGCAGCCGGGACGGCGGCAAGACTTGGGATATTCTAACCGGCGGGTTACCGGAACACATTCGCGCCAACATTGAAGGGATGGCGATGGATGTCTGGAACGGCGGCTATGCTTTATTTGCCGGCACGACCGACGGCGATATTTTTTACAGCGATGACGAAGGCGAGCATTGGCAGACAATCGTTAGCGGCATCGGCCCGGTTTCCAAATCGCACCATCACATCAATCTGTCTTTGGACGAACAGGCCGCCCATCACTAGAAAAAGGATTCTATGGTAAGGGCGCAGCATGCTGCGCCCTTA
>JAJONK010000565.1 GCA_021323355.1 Deltaproteobacteria bacterium | reverse complement strand
CTATGACATCGATCACCTTGCCGCCGTTGGATTCGATATGCATTCGCGTTGACGGAAACAGCATATTGCCGGGCACCACAGTACCAGGCTTGACATGAATCTTTGCCCATATGCGTTCAGCGGCGCGTCCCTGGGTGGTCGGAACTAAGTAGGGAAACCCAAAAAATTTGCGGTACTGCGTGGACAGAGAAGCAAATGCTCGGCTGGCTTCGGTCGCCATGCCCATCGCCGGCTCCACCGCTTGCGTCTCACTCCCGGCAGCGATCTGGGCCGTGCTCAACGCGCTCACGCCGCTATCGGTGCAGAGATCGATATAGATTGCGTTCTGGGGCAGCAGCTCACAGTTATAGCCGCAGGCTTGGAGCGCGTGTTCACGCTCCTGCAGGCTGGTCTGCCGTAACTGACGAACCGCAGCGATCTCGTACGGAACCGAAAACGTAACGCCGACGGCTCGATCACTCATGACCAGAAATCTCCGTTTGCCGATCTGCCGGTAAATCGTCGCAGCGAGTTAGCGGGGGAGCTTTTGCTCAACCGGTTCATCTTCGGATTGCTGTTCGAGCGCCGGCTTGATCCGCTGATTGTCACTTGCCGTCAGGATGCTCAGCGCCCGATGAACCATCTTTCGTTCGGTGGCGAACTTTAAATTCTTGATCACCTGGTCCATGGGAAACCAGCGCGCCTCGTCAACTTCGTGATCATGATCGCGAACATCGCCCTTCAGGTAACGCAATAGATAAAAATGAACCCGTTTATAGATGCGGATCGGCTCGCCTTCTTTGGTTTTATCACGATAGGCGTAGCGGATATCGCCGAGTTTTCTTACCACGCGGCCTTCTAATCCAGTCTCCTCTCGCACTTCGCGCAAAGCGGTTTCTTCGATGCGCTCGCCTTCTTCAACATGACCTTTAGGCAGGCCCCATCGATTGCGCACGTGAATCAAGGCGATTTGAATCTCATCGCTGTGCTTGCGGTACATCACGCCGCCGGCCGACACTTCGCGAACCGTTCGTACGCCATCGCCGCGGTGCCGCGGCCCGGAAGTAACCTGCTCCTTGAGCCATTTCAGATAGCCGCTGCTGCCTTCGATCACTGGCAACGCGATCACTTCTGGAACAGAGTAACTGTGGAGTTCTCGAACGCGTTTTTCCAGAACCGCGAACCGGTCCCGGCTCGTTTTGATAATCAGCAGCTCTTCTTCGCTCTGCTCTACTTTCCCCTGCCATCGATAAACCGACTGCACCGACTTGATGCGATTGACACAAGCCGCAAGCCGCTCGTCAACCAGCGAACGCGCCAACCGATCCGCCTCGTCGGCCGATCCAGCGGTCACATAAACGACGATGAACTCTTGCATCAATCGATCTTACAACCGCCTTTCACACCCAGTCAATCCGCTAATCCGCAAGTGTGACAGTGAGCGCAATCGCACCGATTTCCCGTGATGACTGCATGCTCGCTTGTCATATGTCGAAGGCAGGAATAATTTATCGTAATGCGACCAAAAGAGCAGATCCGGCAGAAAGTTTGGTCGGTGATGCAGCGTGAGAAAGTGGCGCGCTTTCCCGGCGCCCAAGGAAGAATACCCAACTTTGTTGGCGCCGAAGTCTGCGCGCGCCTGCTCGCCGAAAAATCATATTGGAAGCGCGCCCAAGCTTTGAAATCCAATCCGGACTCACCGCAAAGAGCGATTCGGCACAAAGCTCTTGCCGATGGCAAAATCGTCTATATGGCGGTGCCGCGCCTGCGCAATCAGAAACCATTTATCGAGCTCGATCCAGCGAAACTAAATTGTTCCCCTTACACCGCGTCTTCAATTCAGGGTGCGGCAAAGTTCGGCAGGTTGATCGGTCTGGATGAAATCAAAAAGATCGACCTGATCATCTGCGGCTCGGTCGCGGTCAATCGCCGCGGCGCTCGAGTCGGTAAAGGCGGCGGCTATTCGGACTTGGAATTCGCCTTGCTGACCGAGAACAAAAAGATTTCCTCAGAGACGCCGATCGTTACGTCGGTTCATGCGTTGCAAATCCTCGACGAAGACCTGCCCATGACCGAACACGACATCCCGCTCAGCGTTATCGTCACGCCGGGCGAGATTATCGAAATCGCTGCGAATTTCCCGCGGCCTAAAGGGATTTACTGGCGGATGCTCGGCCAAGAGAAGATCGAGACGATTCCGATACTCAAAATTGCCGCGGCGACTCGTAATCCGGTTGATAATGCCAAGCCCGCCTGATGTCTCATTGAAGTCCGCCGGGGCGTATGTTACCTCAATGAATTCGAGGGAAAATCGATGGAAAAGATAGACTTCGCCAAGGCTAACGGCCTGGTTCCCGTGATCGTGCAGGACTATGACCAAGAAGTAAGAGATGCTTTCATTGACTGCGACAACGACACGATTTTGCTGCAGGTCAATCAGATCGGCGGCGCCGCTTGCCATGAAGGATTTCGAAGTTGCTTCTTTCGCCAGCGCTCCGGCGACGACTGGGAAATTTGCGCCGAACGGGTTTTTGATCCGAAAGAGGTTTACAAAAAATCATTATGAGCCCGCTTCAACTGTCCATTATAGAGGTCCGAGGCTGATGAAAGCCGGCAAAGAACTGAAGCTGGGCATTCCGAAGGGCAGCCTCGAGGAAATGACCATCGAGCTGTTCAGAAAATCCGGCTGGAAAATTTCGACAACTAGCCGCAGTTATTTTCCCTCCATCGATGATGAGACTTTGCGCTGCAGTTTGGCGCGTCCCCAGGAAATGTCGCGTTACGTCGAGACCGGTACTCTGGATGTCGCCATCACCGGCAGAGACTGGGTCATGGAGAACGGTTCTGATGTGCAGCTCGTCTGCGAGATGATCTATTCCAAGACCAGCTTTCGCCCGACGCGCTGGGTGCTGGCCGTGCCGCAGGATTCGCCCATCGAAAAGATAGAAGATCTTCGCGGCAAGCGAATTTCCTCGGAAATGGT
>JAJONK010000564.1 GCA_021323355.1 Deltaproteobacteria bacterium | reverse complement strand
CGCCAGCTCTTCTGGTGCAACGACTTCGAGCTGGTCATACGTGCAGTCGCTCGGCTTCTTATCCGTGCGCCACCTGCGAAATTGCGCCGTGTGGCGGAAGCGGTTGCCCTGCATGTGATCGTAAGCGACTTCGACAACCAGTTCGGGACGGAGTGGCTCCCAAGACAAATCCTTCCCTCCGCTCCAGCGGCTCTGACCGCCGGGCATGCGATGCTCGGCATCACCGCCGGTCGCTTCCTGCTCGGCCCAACCTTTCCAGGGGTGGGCCATCAGAGCGTTCTGGCGGTATGACGCGAGAAATTCCACGAGCTCGCGCCGCTTTTTGTCGGTGAAGCTGGCGCAAACGCCGACATGCTGCAGCGTGCCGGAATCGTCGAAAAGTCCGAGCAGGAGTGAGCCGACGGCGGTGCGCTCACCTTTTTTGTGCCAACGAAAGCCGGCAACCACACAGTCGCACTCGCGCTCGTGCTTGATCTTGAGCATCACTCGCTTGTTGGGCTCATAGGTTCCCGAAGCCGGTTTGGCAATGACGCCATCGAGACCAGCGCCCTCGAAGCGACGAAACCAGTCCTGCGCCACGCCTAATTCGCTGGTTATAGGGGTAACGTGTATTGGCGGCGCTACGGATGAAATCAGTGATTCGAGAATTCGGCGACGATCTCTGAACGCCATGCCGCGCACATCCCGGTCTCCCTCGGCAAGAATGTCGAACAACACGATTGATGCCGGGATCTCCTGTGAAAGAAGCTTTACCCGCGACGCAGCGGGATGGATGCGCAGCTGCAAGGCATCGAAGTCGAGCGCGTCGTCCTTTACGATGACGATTTCGCCGTCAACAACGCAGTGAGCCGGCAACTGTGAACGGATCGGCTCGAGCAACTCCGGAAAGTAGCGGTTCAGCGATTTTTCGTCTCGGCTCTGGAGCAGGATCTCGTCGCGATCGCGAAACACCAGGGCGCGGAATCCATCCCATTTCGGCTCGAAGATCCAGTTTGCGCCTGGCGGTAATTCGCCGACCCGCTTGGCAAGCATTGGTAAAACCGGCGGGTTCACAGGGAGACGCATAGCTCGATCTTATACTCTACTGAGCGTTCAAATCGGCCAAGCCGTTCAATTGCTGCGCTTCGTTCAAGTCGTTCGAAGTCATCGGGTTCCAATTGTTCCATCGCTTCGCTACGTTCCAAATGTTCCAGTCGTTCCAAACCTTCAAAACGTTGCAACCATTTATTCAATCTCCAGCGGCACCGGCCGCCCTAGACGGTGCGGGCGGCGATTTCGGCGAGGCGGTCCATTTGATCCAACTCGTCGGCGCAGGGCCGCAGAATGAATTCATCGACTCCCATGTCGGCCTGACGCTTGATCGACTCTTCCACGGCGGCATCCGAAGCCGGCAATGTACTCAGGCGCCGCGCCGCAAGGTCGGGATTGTAGCCGTAGTTCGCGTTGATATAGCGGCTCGCATGATCCCGAGCGTTGGGACCGAGCGCATAATAGGTCGCGCCCACCCAACGCGGTTTTCCGGTGCGGCCCGCTTCTTGCCACGCGTCCTCGATCTGGTGCCATGTCTTGAGCAGGTTTTCCGGCTCGCCACCGCCCGGCGCCATGTAACCGTCGCCCCACTTGGCAATGCGCTGCACGATTGCGGGGACATAACCGCCGATCAGTAGTTCGGGACCAGTGGCGCGAGCTGGCCGCGGCCCGATGGCTCCGATTTGATCTGACATTGCCGCACCGGACCACAGCCGGCGGAGAGTCGCCAACTGCTCTTCGGCGCGGCGGCCGCGGCGATGAAAGTCAAACCCTGTGGCAAGATAATCGTTGTCGCGCACGCCAATGCCGATGCCGAGAGTGAGCCGGCCGCCTGAAAGCACATCGATCGTGGCGGCCTGCCGGGCAAGCAACGTGGTTTCACGCGTCGGCCCAATCACGACGCTCGTCATCAAACCTATACGTTGGGTGGCTCCGGCGGCCATCGCCAGGACCGTAAGCGGCTCGAGTGACTGGGAAACCACCCGATCGGTGACCACGACACTCGAAAAGGGCCCGCGTTCCGCGCGGGTAATCCATTCGAGCATCACTGCGCCGGAAGCTGAGGATACTCGACTCGGTAAGCCTATGGCGATGCGCATCGTTCCTCCGTGGTCTTATTTGAATTTGAGGCTCTATAACAAGCGCTAGCTATTGTTAAAGCCGAAAGAAGCAAGCGGAATTTCTTCTCGCCGTATTCTCAATTACCCTTCTGCCGCATCTCTTAACCGGGTTTCCGCGTGTTTAGCACTCGAACGTGTATCAGCCGCACCTCTCATTACGTTTCTTGGATACAATTCTACACCACTTGGCGTCAAGCTTGGCTGGCGTCGCCGCTGGAGGAACTATCCGGGTGCACGGTTGTGACCGATGATGAATACGTACGACACGATTCGCACGAGTTTGCACTTCAATAAGTTCGTGGTCGGGGAGCTACTTTTCGTCGAATACAAGTGCCCGATCGAACAGGAAGCCGCCGGCGTTTGGACGCCGATGGATTATTTTGTTCATGTGCTGAGCGGCAAAAAAACCTGGCGCACTACTGACGGAACTTGGATAGCAGAAAAGGGCCAAACTTTGTTTTTCAAGAAAGGCGCCGCCGTCGTCCACCAGGATTTCAAGGACGATTTCTGCGTTTTGGTCTTTTTCGTTTCGGATAATTTCATCCGCGATGTTGTCAGAGAAGTTTCCGGTCAATTAAGCGGCCAACGCGATGCCAACGCGCTTCAAAAAGCCGCGATTCTAATCAATGGCGATGTGACTTTGGCCGCCTATTTTCAATCCATGCTGACCTATTTCACTGGGACGATAAAGCCGGCCGAAACTTTGTTGACGCTCAAGCTCAAGGAATTGATCGTGAGCATACTTTTGGGGGGCAGGAATCCCGAGCTCGCCAGTTACTTTCAATCGCTGCTCAAAAGCGATGCGCCTGTGCTGTCGCAAATCATGGAGGCGAATTTTTCTTACAACCTGGCGCTAGAAGATTTCGCAAGATTATCCCATCGCAGCCTGTCGACGTTCAAGCGCGACTTTCGCAAGTACTACAACCAATCCCCGGGCAAGTGGCTATTGCAAAAGCGACTGGACTACTCAGCCGTGCTGTTAAAAAATCCCGCGCTCAACGTTTCGCAAGTCGCCTTGGATTGCGGCTTCGAAGACCTGTCGCATTTCAGCCGGGCGTTCAAAGAAAAATTCGGCACCTCCCCGGCGCATTACCGTAAAGAAACTCCCGGTCGCGCCGTCTCGCAGCTTAGTGAAGCAAACCTCTTGCAGGCTGTTCAAAAAGATCCAGGGGCGAGCAACTGTCTTCAAATTAAGGGGTCTGAAGTTTGAGTTCTGCCCAGGCGTTACGATGTTAATCATTGCATTCAAAATGGTCAGGAGTTTGCGCATACAAGCGACGCGCATGATCGATAAGCGGAGGCGTGCTCTTGCACGTTGATGCGCAGTCGGCCGAGAGCGCGGAAGCCTATGGATTTTTAGCAGGCTCTCGTAGGTTGCTCAGAAAGAGCTAGAAGGCGCGTAAGAATGGGCGAGCGCGTAGGCGTACTCATGCAGTACGTCGAGCGAGTCCATCGGAGCGCAACGAAGCAAGTGGACTTTTCCAGCAACTGCGTGAGAAAGAGCCGCTCAGTCAAACATCTGGCCTCTCAAACAAAGCATCTTTCTCTGCCCGGCTTTATCTTCGGCAGCAGAATAAACCTTTAAGGAGGCAATTATGAACTATTCGAACGCATCCCAATGGACCGAGGTTGCTCACAGT
>JAJONK010000563.1 GCA_021323355.1 Deltaproteobacteria bacterium | reverse complement strand
CTGTTTTACTGCTTAATCGGTGTCTTTCTCGGGACCCTGATCGGCGTGTTACCAGGTCTCGGACCGACTGCGACCATCGCCATGCTGCTGCCCCTCACGTTTGCATTGCCGCCGATATCATCGCTGATCATGCTGGCGGGTATCTACTATGGTTCCCAGTACGGCGGTTCGACAACTTCGATACTGGTCAATCTACCGGGCGAAGCAGCATCGGTAGTGACCACTTTGGATGGTTATCAAATGGCCAAGCAGGGCCGGGCGGGAGTCGCGCTGGCGACATCGGCGATCGGCTCGTTTTTCGCCGGGACCGTGGCGACTTTTCTGATCGCCGCGTTCGGCCCGCCGCTTGCCGCGGTTGCGCTGAGATTTGGTCCCGCAGAATACTTTTCGCTGATGACCCTCGGGTTGGTGGCATCCATCGTCCTCGCTCAAGGATCGCTGCTGCATGCTTTCGGTATGGTGGTGCTCGGACTTCTGTTGGGACTCGTCGGCACCGATGTGACTTCGGGGGTGCAGCGGTTCACTTTCGATACGCCGGAACTCGCTGACGGAATTGGCTTTGTGACCGTCGCCATGGGGATGTTCGGCCTCGGTGAGATTATTCGCAACCTTGAGGCGGAGGCGCAGCGCTCGGTGGTGGTGGCAAAGATCACCACTTTGATGCCGACGCGCCAAGATTTTAAGCGAATGATCGCGCCGATTCTGCGCGGCACGGCGATCGGTTCGGCATTGGGAATTTTGCCTGGCAGCGGTTCGATTCTCGGAGCGTTTGCCGCGTATTCAATTGAAAAAAAGGTCTCAAAGAATCGAGCGCAGTTCGGCAAGGGCGCCATCGAAGGCGTCGCCGCGCCTGAGTCGGCCAATAATGCCGGCGCGCAAACTTCGTTTATCCCGATGCTGACATTGGGAATTCCGTCTAACCCGGTGATGGCACTGATGGTAGGAGCGATGATTATTCAGGGGATTCAGCCCGGACCATCGGTGATCACCGAGCAGCCGGCCCTGTTCTGGGGAATTGTCGTTTCGATGTGGATCGGCAACCTGTTCCTACTAGTCCTCAATCTCCCGTTGATCGGACTCTGGGTGCGAATGATCATGGTCCCGTATCGGCTGCTCTATCCAGCCATTCTAGTTTTCTGCGCCATTGGTGTCTTCAGCCTCAGGAACTCCCAGTTCGATGTCTATATGATGGCACTGTTCGGGATACTCGGGTACGTCTTTTCCAAACTTGGTTGCGAGCCTGCGCCGATGTTGCTGGCATTCATTTTGGGTCCTCTAATGGAAGAGTTTCTCCGACGCGCCATGTTGCTCTCGCGCGGCGATCCCTTGGTATTTATACAACGGCCGATCAGCGCGACATTGTTGGGCATAGCCGTGCTGGCGATGTGCGCTGTGCTGCTGCCTACATTTGGAAAGACAAGAGAAGTCGCGTTCAAAGAATGACGCTTGAGCTTCCAGAATGACGGCCGCTTCGTGATCTTCTGTTCTAATGCCAAAGAGACCGCTAGTAAACTTTAGGTCGAAAACTTGTAGCGGACTAGCGTGATGCTCACCCTTCGGCAAATGCGATGTTACGACCGGAATACGATCGAGAAAGCCGTCGCTGACTGTGATCACCCTATCAGAACCAAAGCGGCCAACTTTACACAGCCTTACTTCCGAGGGATTGAACGTCACGCGTTAGAATACAGATTGGTAAATATCTGTTTAACCGTTCGGGGGCGGCACGATGGCGATCACGTGTCTGCTATCCATAGTTCAGCCCGGCGGATCAAGTTCGACCCTTCGAGGCTTTCGGACGGAACTGCGCATAGATCTTCTTTGGCGCGGCATCAAAATATTTCAACAGAGCGGGGCAGAGCCAGCCCTCCATTTTTAGCGCAGGGCAGTAGTACCAGTTACCGCTGAACTCCTCACGGAGCCACTCGAACTCAGCTTGAAATCCGGGAAACGGTTGCGCCGAGAAGACCAAGGTAAAACCCGACTCAGCGTCAGGGATTCCTTGAACCAACCGGTCGATAATGACATCGGCGCCGGAAACAAATGGTTCTTGCCTAAGCCCCACTGCCGGGTCATCGAAGACCCACATGCCTCCCGCCTTGTACGGGTGAATGGCAATCAACTCGTTCATGCATCAGCTCCTTTTGATCTGGTAGTAAGTGCGCTGAGTTTGGATGAAGACCCAGAGCCGATGATCGCCCAAGCGATTTCGTATTCGCACTTGGCACACCTGCCATGGATCGGTTGTGACCCGCTCTCGTCAGGCTTGCCGATTGTTATGCCCCAGTAACTACCGCAGCGGGGACAGTCACGAGCCAGATAGACAGCCATGTACTTAGAGTAGCGAGCGACTTAGGGCTGTTCAATCGGGCGCCTAGGGAGGCCAGTATCATAATCTCCAAGTGGAAAGTGGTAAGCTGAGAAGTGACAGGGTCAAACCGGTGACGGAGACGGAAAGGGGGAACTCTTCATGGGACAAGAATATGGTTACTCGTCGATGTTTTGTTTAAACCCGCAGTCGACAGCAATCGATGGACGTTCACGGCTGTGGTGCGCATTCCGCAGGGAGCACGCGATCGCGTGACGGAACTGGATTGCACTCAGGACTCAGCAGCGAAGCCGAGGCAGAGATGGAAGCTATCGCATTGGTAAAGAAGTCGATCGATGAGGGCAAGGCTCCTTTGTAATTAAGCTGAAGCGAAGGCAATTGACCGATCATCCTCGAAAAAAGGACAGAAAAACCGACATGATCTGGTCTCTTGGATGGAAACGGCCGATTGCTAACCTTGAGCGGATGAGGGATTTAATTCCGCTGGCAATAAAAAGCGCGTCAGGAGGAACTAACCAATGATCCCAGCCTTCTGTGATTATCTGCTGCGGGCTGCTCTTTATCTATTGATGATGTTGTTCGTAGGCACCTGCGGAGGTGCTCTCTAGTTTTCCGCGGTCTCTTGCGCTCTGGTAGCTCAGCCGGAAAATCGTGATGCGATTTGGTTACTCATGCTTCACCTTGCATTGAGCGGCGGTGAAAAGATTTGCTACAATCCAGCTGTTTGCCCGCAGTTTTCTTTGGCTCCGATTCCGTGACCCTGCTCCTGTGCAAGGGCGGTGGAACTTCTTTTCAACACCGCGTCATGTAAACCCTTGTTAAGATGCCGGCGGTATAAACAATCAACTGACAAATGGATACACATCAAGCTAACCGATGTATGGCAGTTGAGAGGTAGCGTTGTTGCGCCAAAGTCGGGTTGTGTCCTCCGCGAGTACTGGCCGCAGAGACAGGCTCGACTCATGAGCCGATGATATGCTTGCCGCAAACAGCGATGTTTGATGCCCCTTTGAGTTAGCAAGGCTTACCAAGTACATTCAAGAGATCTTTCGAAAGCAGAAGTTCGCGTTACCGCCGGGTGGGAAATTCACGCTGCGGACGCGCGATGAGATTGTTTAGGATTAATCATGAACAGCTCGGATGGATCGCTTGATCCCTTCTCGTTTGGCTCTCAGCCGTATTTTAATGCTACCATCGGCGCGCGGTTTTTAGCAGGTAACCGCTGCTCGTTTACGGTTTGGGCCAAGAATGCCTGCGCAGTCGACTTGCGCCTCCTCGGCTCGTCCGAACGGATTGTCCCTCTTGTGAATGTTGGCGACGGCTACTTTCGCGCCGAGGTGGAAAATGTCGGGCCCGGCGCGCCGTACTTTTATCGATTAAATCATGCAACCGAGCGGCCTGACCCTGCCTCTCGATTCCAGCCCGAGGGAGTACATGGACCCTCCCAAGTAGTCGATCACTCTTTTAGCTGGAACGATCACTACTGGTTCGGTTTGCCGCTGCATAAATATCTCATCTACGAACTTCATGTCGGCACCTATAGCCTAGAGGGAACTTTCGAGGCGATCATTCCTCATTTAGCTGAGCTCAGCGAGTTGGGAGTCACAGCCATTGAGCTGATGCCGGTAGCGCAGTTTCCCGGTGAGCGAAACTGGGGCTACGATGGCGCCTACCCGTTCGCGGTGCATAATTCATATGGCGGTCCGGCCGGATTAAAACGTCTGGTCGATGCCTGTCACCAGCAGCATTTGGCGGTTATCCTGGACGTAGTCTACAACCATCTGGGGCCGGAAGGAAATTACCTGACGGATTTCGGTCCGTATTTTACCGCGCGCTATAAAACCCCATGGGGCTTGGCGCTCAATCTGGACGGCGCCGGGAGCGATCACGTCCGCCGGTTTTTTCTTGCTAATGCGCAGTACTGGATAACTGAATTCCATATCGACGCGCTGCGCCTGGATGCAGCCGACCAGATCCTCGATCACTCGCCGACGCATTTTCTGGCGGAGCTCAGCATCGAGATTCAGGAGCTGCGCAAGGAGCTCAACCGGCAAATCTTTCTATTTCCTGAAACCGCCGCCAACGACGTTCGTTACATTAAATCTCGCGAGCTCGGCGGCTACAACCTCGACGCGCAATGGAATGATGAGTTTCATCATGCGCTGCGCGCTCTCTTGACCGAGCAGAGAACCGGTTACTATCGCGACTATGGAGAGTTTCGCCAGCTGGTCAAAGCCTATACCGAGGGTTTTGTTTACTCCGGCGAGTATTCGAAATATCGTGACCGCAGGCACGGCAGCTCGACTCGGGACATACCCGCCGAGCGCTTCGTGGTCTTTTCACAAAATCACGATCAAGTCGGTAACCGCATGCTAGGAGAGCGACTGACCCAACTGGTCTCGTTCGAAAAACTTAAACTGGCTGCCGGATCGGTTTTGCTGTCGCCCTTTATCCCGCTGATTTTCATGGGCGAAGAATACGGTGAAGAGGCGCCGTTTCAATATTTTATCAGCCATTCGGATCCCGAGCTCATTGAAGCCGTGCGCAAAGGCCGGCGCGAAGAGTTCGCC
>JAJONK010000562.1 GCA_021323355.1 Deltaproteobacteria bacterium | reverse complement strand
ATGATCAAGTCGTCTGGCATTGTCAATGAGATCACGTACCGGAGAGTCGATAGGGTAGGAGTTACGCAATCGCTTATATTGCGCCGGAGCCATTTTAATATGTATTTCCATGGCGCTACCTCGATCGTCCTATTCAGAACTGAACCACAAACAACCGTCCCACTCAATCACTCAGACAGCTTCTTCACTCGTTCGATGACTTCCTGCGGTTGATTCATGACCTCGCGAATCTGCGTTTCGACTTCCGCGCCGGCTAGAGTTTCCAGATCGAGGCGGCTCTTCTTGGCTTCTTGAACGACCTCCGGTTCGGCGAAGGCTTTGAGATAGGCTTCACGCAGAACTTTGATGCGCTCCGGCGGAATGCCCGGCGTACCAATGAGCGGGCGCCCCAAAGTCGCGGAGACGAGCATCACGCGTGCAACATTACGGCTGAGTGCAGGCGTTTTCTTTTTGTCCATCAGTTCGGACAATGTCGGCGCATCCGGCAGCCGCGAGTCTTTTTTGGCTCCGGTTTGTACTATGTGCCTGTCGAAGCCGGACTTGTGCCAGGTGAAATACGGCTCCCGGGCAAAGTGGGTTGTAATGCCGGTGCCCCGACAATGGATCTCGCCTTTTTCAATTGCCAGGTCAATCTCAACGCCCCCGGGATAGCCTCTAACGTTGTTGAACTTGGCGCCGAGGGTTTCTTCAAGAATATTGACCATGATTGTCGTCAAATCCGATGTTCCGGTTGCGCCGCATTTGGCAGGCTCGCTAATGTTGAGAATGTCGTCAATCGATTTCCACTGAGAGTCGGCTTTCATGTAAAGCACCAAGTCCCTTTGGTCCACGCTGCCAAGCCATGCCAATTTAGTGACATCGAAGGTGGCTTCCTTTCGTCCTAACATCTGATCGAGATAGATGCCGCTCCCCGGCATGCCGAGGGTCAAACCATCAGGCTTGGCGACGCTATAAACATAATTGGTTGCCGTCAGCGAACCGGCGCCCGGCATGTTCTGTACAATGATATTCGGGTTTCCAGGAATGTACTTGGGCATATGGCGGGAGAGAATGCGCGCGTACTGATCGTAAAGGCCGCCCGCGGTAAAACCAACGATGATGCGGATGGTCTTATCCTTGTAGAATGGCGTTGCTTGAGCTTGTGCCGCGCTCCCCCAAAATAACGAGATCAAACCGACCAGCGCCGCAGCGATTATATCTCTAATCCTCATGCAACCCTCCTGTCCTTTGAGAACTGCTTATAGGCAATCCGCAAAGCTTGTGCAATAAGTTGATTTTCGTTGACAACACCATTTGGGTAAACCTAATCTGATCGTGATGCTTGAGGCCATGCCTGAGATGATCACTATTCCGGCAAGCTTCTTTTTAATGGGAAGCGATGCCGGACCGGAAAATGAAATGCCGCGCCATCGGGTTTGGCTCGATTCGTTCGCGATTGCAAAGGTTCCGGTCACCAACAGAGAATACAGAATCTACGTTGAGGAGCGCCAGGCTGTGGCTGCGCCGTTTTGGTCGGAGCCGATGTTTGCGGATCCCGAGCAGCCGGTTGTCGGCGTCACCTGGGATGATGCGGTAGCCTACTGCGTTTGGTTGCGCGCGCGGACCGGCAAAGCTTTCCGGCTGCCGAGCGAAGCCGAATGGGAAAAGGCGGCGCGTGGCCAGCGCCAAGACGAGCTCTATCCTTGGGGCGATGAACCACCTTGCCAAAGAGCGTATCCCGGTTACGCCTGACAGGAATCCCCAGGGGCCGCTCTCAGGGTTAAGGCGCGCATCACGCGGCGGTTCATGGCGTCACCGGATCAAGTTTAGCCGATGTGCGGCGCGCAGCTCTCTGCCGCCAAGTTTTCGATATGCCGATTACGGCTTCCGTTTGGCGTTGACCCTCACGGCGCTGCTAGCGGATAATCCATGAACCGTTCCGCGGCAACATTATTTTCTGCGCTCATCGTAATCTTCCTCCTGGCGTGCAATTCCGCGCGAATCGACATCGGTCAAGGATCCTTCACAAGCCAATCAAACGAGACTATCCGAGAATTCAGTGAGCCTCGCATTTCGTTCGAAGATCGAACTGAAGAGCTGGTTGGCCACGCAGAGAGACTCATCGCAAAGAATGAAAAAGAAGGAGCCGTGCTGGATCAGCGATGGTATACATTTAAACGCTTTGGGCAATATCAAGATACGATCTTTAGCGCCTCGCAGATCGTATTCTACGGCGGCCTCGAAGATGATGTTCGAGCAAACTTGCCAAAGCACTATGAATCTGTTGTTCCGTTGGAGAAAGATCAAGAGCCCGGCGAGATTCGATTATTTTCCGCAAAGCACGCACCGGCACAACATGATCTTATTATCATTGGGCAGAATGGCAGAGAGGTAGCTCTAAAAACGATCATTCGCCTGATTTATCTCGCCGGTTTCACCGACCCTGAGCGCGAACGGAAATATCGCGACAAGCTACACTCGTTCAAAAAATCCCTAAAAGTGTTCATGTCTTCACGAAGCGCTCGGCAAGAATTTATTGATTTTTTTGCTAAGCACGGCGTTAGCAGTCCCGACACGGTGATGATTGGATTCATTGGAGACACTCGCTCTCTGTTAAAGGCCGAAGGAATTCACGACCCGGAACTCTACTCAGATGAATCGTTGCGGGTAAATTGGTTCAAAAACGCCAATGGCAGGAAGGTTCTCCTGGTTTCCATCGACCACAACCGAATATATGCCAGCAGATCAGGCGAATTGATCGAGGCGATCCTTGCAATCTCTGGGAGCAGTCCGCCGAAGATCGTTTTTCTTGGCAGTGCCGGAGCCATAGAAGATCCGAGTATTGTCGGTCGAATAGTCACTCCTACGATGGTGCTGAACGGAGATCCGTTCCCAGCGGTCCAACACAGAGGGGTTTTAGTACATCTGATTCGAAACAAAGCGGTCGCGCAAGGCAGGATTAAAACGGCCCACGCGTCGGTTGAGAACGTAGTTGTCGAGACAACTCAGTGGGCGGGGAGGATGAAAAGGGACCGAGTGACAACTGTCGATCAGGAGCTGTTTCATATTATGAAGGCGGTCAACTCAAGAGACAGCACTCAGAAGGTCGAGATATACGTAGGAATTTTAGTGACAGATAACGTTTCTTCCAGTGCCGATGCAAATACGGATATAACGCTGGAGCACGCTGAAGAAGCGATTGCGAAAACCTCTAGTACCCGAAGAGAGTTCCTGAGAAGTATTCTAACCGACCTCCGATTGTTAAAGCGAGATGACCTCAAGAGTCCTCAGCAAAAGGCGATAGGCTACTAAAACTGATAACGTGATAATGTGCACGCCCGCGGTTATGGCTGCATAGACTGCTCGCGCGGCAGTACGGTAGAGCCAGCTTGACGAGATATTTTTGGAGGGTAAGTTCTGATACTTTGCGGTATCACGATTAAATCGAAGCGAACAAAGCTCTCCCCGTAGGTATCAGTAAGGTGCAATTCACAGAGCATTTATGCTGCCGCTATTTTTCTTCGAATTCTTTTAGCGCGTCCCAATGCGGTTCCAATCCTAAACCGGATGTTTCCGGCAGCATAGGCGGCTCTTTGTAGATCTTGTCGCCGATACCCCACATTTCAAAATGAAACTCGACACGCCAGCCGTTCGACATCGCCGCCTGCAGATGCATGTTGTGGTGCGGCCAACCACCGCCGTTAGCGATGGGCAAATTGAACGCTTGTGCCAGCGCAGCGACCTTCACTGCTTCAGTATAACCGCCCACCGAACAAACGTTGGGCTGCGCGATGTCGACACCACGATTGACAATCAGTTCTCGATGACGATATCGATGACCTTCGTTTTGCCCGGCAGCGATCGGGATCGATGTATGTCGGCGCAAGTCGGCGAGCAGCAGGGCGTCATTCTGATAAACCGGTTCTTCAAACCAGGTGATGTTATAGGGCTCAACCAGCTTGCAAAGCTCCAGCGCGCGATTAAATGAGAAAAGGTAGTTGGCATCGATCATCAATTCCACTTCATCTCCAACCGCTTGACGGACAGCGCGCACGCGCGCCGCATCGACGCCGGGATTTTCGGGATCGACGGCAACGACCATTTTGAGTCGCTTTTCCCCTTGGGCAACTACCTGCTTGGCCACCTCAATCAACTGTTCTGTGCTGTATTGCTTGAGGCCGAAAGTTACGTACGACTGCACTGGATTATGGGCGCCGCCAAGCAAGCGCCAGACCGGCTCGTTATACTTTTTCCCTTTGATGTCCCAAAGCGCAATGTCGATGGCGCTTACTGCCGAGCTCCACATACCGGTTTGTCCGCGTGGATTAAAAGCGGTGTAGAGCTGCTGCCAAACGCGTTCGGTTTCCACTGGATTCTTGTCGCGCAGGAATGGCGCGAGCTCGCGATTGACGAATTCTCTTAGCCCAAATCGTTGCGCGCCGCGCGTAAGACCATAACCAGCTATGCCCTCGTCGGTTTCGACCCTGGCGAAAAGCACTGACGTAGTAATTTTCTCCGACAGCAACGGCACTTCCACAGGAACTCGATGCAATGTTGCTTTGACCTCGGTGATTTTCAGATCGTACCTCGAATGCGTTCGTGAACCGGAGAAAATAAAAATTTCGTCGTGAAATCCGCTCTTCAATAGATTCCCGGTGTTGCTATGGCTAGCGGTACAGCGCCGTTCATCGGTTGTCAAATGTGAATCGCGATCCGGAGATTGATAAACATATCGCTCGCGCACACGGGCTCCTGCCATTCCGCAACACATCGATTTTGATTGCTTCAATCTTGCCGATGAGAAATTTCCAAGATTAGAGCCGCTCAGCGCCGCCCGGTCCTGTGTACAAATCTAGCTTTCCGGCGACATTTGTGGAGCGTCTAGCAACCTTGCGAGCGCTACGTTTTTTCGAACAGCTTAAGCGGGCTCGTCTGAGCTTTCTCTAAGTAACGCGACCTCATACTCCCAAAAGTCTTTGTGCGTGCCTTAGCCGAGCCGAGTTCGCGAACGGTGTGACGTCTCGGGACGCTCAACTGTCCTGCAATTGACAGCTGGCACCTCCATTGCGTCGGTTTGGAAAAGTTTTGGCTCCAAGCTTCAGTTCATAATTGTCGTGCGCTGTCATCAAACATTAAGGAGGTTCTATGGCACTTTGGAATCAACCCATGCAAGAGGATAACGGTGAGAAGCCGCATGTTGAGCACACCCCGCCCATCGCCCCGGTGACCCCGAGCCATGCGTCGCGTGAACACACCTCCAAGGATCGTCGCGAATCCGTATTTGGACCCGGCGTTGCGATCGAGGGAAAGATCGAAGGTGATGCCGACCTGCGCATTGCCGGCAAGTTCAAAGGCGATATTCAAGTCAAAGGCGACGTGAATATCGAAAGAGGCGCGCATCTGTCGGCGAAAATCAGCGCGGTAACCGTTACCATAGCCGGCGAGGTGGAAGGCAATGTGGTCGCGAGCTCGCAGGTGAAGCTGCTGGAATCCGGTCAGCTAATCGGCGACCTCAAAGCGACCACGTTAACCGTGGCAGCCGGTTCGCGGATGCGCGGCCATGTAGAATTCGGCTGGAGCGAAGCACAGGCGGCAAAGTTTGTTAATGGCCGAGCTCATGAGAACGCAAAAAATGGAACCAATCAATGAAAGCGGGACGTCTCTCAGCTGCGGGAGAATCCCGCAGCTGCCCGCATTGCAAAGCTACGATCCTGAAAAGTTCGGTGTCGTGCCCGCTTTGCCGACACGTGCTCAAGTTCGGCTCCGCCGCTGCAGAAGCATCTTCCAATCCTACGGAGTGCCCGCTTTCAGTCGAAGGTACGATCAATCACCCAGGCTCAGGCGAAGCGCTTGAATACTTCATCCTGATGGAAGTTCGTGATGAATCCGGCAAATTGGTTTCCCGGCAGAGTCTCGGTGTTGGAGCGATCGATAAGGCGCAAAAACGCGTCTTTACTCTGAGGGTGGAGATGTCTTCGACAGGCATGCCGCCGGCTGCGTGACAATTAGTTCGGAGCGGATTGGTTTACGGCTGGCTCACGCGGCCGATGCGATTCGCTTTATTGGTAGCTGTTCTGAAAGATTGTAAGCTTTAGCCGGTACCGGCTTTAAGTCCCAGATCAGTCCAGTCCACGACATAAGCTTCAAAACATAGTACGTGAGGTCGATTTCCCACCAGTAGAATCCCTGTCGGGTACAACCCATATGCTGATGATGGTTGTTGTGCCAACCTTCTCCAAGTGTAATCAACGCTAGTAGTAAGTTATTTCGGCTCTGATCTTTGGTGTCGTATCGACGGCTGCCAATCAGATGCGCGATGGAATTGATGCTGGCGGTGGCATGAAACAACACCGTGGTGCTTACCACGAATCCCCAAACGAACAATTGAAGGCCGGTGACACCCAGGGAGGGCGCTGATCGCTCCAGCCAAACGCCGCTTATGTAGAGAGCGAATCCCAACACAAGTGGAACCGCTTTGTCGTAACGATTCAACCAGACCAGTTCAGGAAACCGCGCAAAGTCCTGGATCCGTTTGTATTGAGTCGCATAGTAGCGGTTGCACATGAACCAGCCGGCGTGCGAGCGGAGAAAACCATACTGAATCGGAGAGTGTGGATCGGCTTGCAAATCTGACTCGCGATGATGGTTCCTGTGATGCGCCGCCCACCAAAGAGGGCCCCGTTGCGCCGACGAGGCACCGAGAACAGCAAATGCGAACTGCGCCCAACGCGAAGTGCGAAAAGTCCTGTGTGCGAAGTAGCGGTGGTAAATGCCGGTTATAGCGAACATTCGAACCAGGTACATGACGAGCGCGGTCTGCACCGCAACAGAACTCCAGCCGACCCAGAACACTGCCAAGCAACCGAAGTGTAAGATAACAAACGGCAAGGTTCGGAGCCAATTGATCCGGTCGACATCGCCACCGTCGTTACCCTCAGCGGGGTCGAAATGCTCAGAATCAAACCACTGGACGAACGTGCGAGCTACATGAGTTAAGTCTGACGTTTTCATGAATCGAGCATTATTAGCATGAGCCGGTGAAAGCTTCAATCTTTTGCCCAGAAATGACGCATTGTTTTGGGAATTTCGGAGACTGCGGAGTATCTTTCGACACGCTTTGATGTCAGATTTGGCAGTCGCCGGGATTGGCACTCATTTTCGATCTCTTTGACGATGAAGTTGGCGCCTGCCGCCGCCGCGAGCACCGCGCTTTCGGCTCGCCGTGCCCGTGCGGCGGTTAGTTGATAGATTTCATTTCAACTGGGGATCGATCCTCGAGAGTCGATTCCGGCAGCACGGTAGCGACTATGGGCTAAATAATTAGCGATAGATTTCTTGACGGGTCGGTTTGCGGCGGTGTAGTTGTGATCTGCCTTGGTCTTAGGTGAAGTACATCGATTTTAAGGAGGCGTAAATGCGTGTACTCAAAATTGCCGAGTTACCGGAAAATCCGATGAACGCAGCGACACCTGTCCCCGGATGGTCGGGAGGAGAGGTGAGCCGCACGCGTCAAGCAATTATTGGTGAAGCTGATTCCGATAATTTTCGATGTAACGTCGTGAACTTCCGGCAGGGCGCTACCACCGGGTGGCACACTCATGATTGCGATCAGATTCTGGTGGTAACTGCGGGACGGGGTTCGGCGGGTGAACGGCACTGGCATGGCGCCACGGCAGATACACCGATGTCACATATTACGGTCACTACAGCCGGCAGTCAGTCGAAACATTAAGTTCGCCTGCATCGCACGGATGCGCTGAATACGATCACGCTCGATCGCGAGCGCGCGCATTATCGAGACCGGAGCCGAATAGTTTCCGATCGCAGTAAAACTGCTGCCTCAGCGGAGCTGACGTTACGCCACGAACGGAAATATTTCTCGTCAAGGAGTGTTTGCAGCGATTGAATCGGTCTTAAACTTGGCAGCCGTTCTGTTTGCTCTTGTTTGATCGTGAATTTGCTTCCCCGGCCGTATCACGTGCCTCTTGCCACTCCGTTCTGGAGTGGCGCGACCTTCCGGGCAATCAATCGTTGCCTGCTCTCGGGCCAGGTTATCGTTGGGCCGGACCTTGCCGAGCTGAAATCTTGGATCACGCAAGAACTAGACGTCCAAGATGCCATTCTGTGCGGCTCCGGTAGCCTCGCCCTCGAACTTGCGTTGCGATCCTGTGACGTAAAATCAGGCGATGAAGTGGTGGTTCCGGCGTTTTGCTGCACAAGCATTATCTCACCTATCTTAGCAGTTGGCGCCTACCCCGTGCTGGCCGATGTCGGAGATAACCTCAATCTCACGGCAGCGACGGTCGAGCCGGCATTGAGTAAAAGGACCCGAGCGATTATCGTGCCGCATCTTTTTGGTAATCCTGTGGAAATAGATTCCATTATCGATCTGACACGCGGACGAGACATCCGAGTCATCGACGACGCCGCCCAGGCGCTGGGCGCGAGCTTAGATGGCGGGAAGCTAGGGACGTTCGGCGATGCTGGGATTTTAAGTTTCGGCAACGAGAAGGTTTGCTCTGGCCTCGGTGGCGGCGTGTTTGTCCCGCGACACCGAGAAGTCCTTGAACGCGGTGCTGAATTCGCTTTGGCTGCAGCCGATTTTTCTGCCGCGCTGCGA
>JAJONK010000561.1 GCA_021323355.1 Deltaproteobacteria bacterium | reverse complement strand
TCACAGTCGAGCTCATGAAGCGCGGGATCGTTGCGATACAAATGATTGAGATCGCTGACCCAGTCCTTTAATCCTTTATGCATCGGATCGCTCAGCAATTCCCAGGGCAAGCTGCCGTCGTGCGCCCATTCGCTCGGCTGGCCGAACTCGCCGCCCATGAAAAGCATCTTCTTGCCCGGCTGCGCGTACATATAGCCATAAAGCGCGCGCAGGTTGGCAAACTTCTGCCACCGGTCGCCGGGCATCTTGCCCAGTAAGGAACCTTTGCCATAGACCACCTCGTCGTGAGAAAGCGGCAAGACAAAGTTTTCATGGAATGCGTAGATCATCCGAAAGGTGAGCTTGTTGTGATGATAGCGCCGGTGCACTGGATCGCGGCTCATGTACTCCAAGGTGTCATGCATCCAGCCCATGTCCCACTTGAGCCCAAAACCTAGACCGCCGAGATAGATGGGACGTGAAACCATCGGCCAGGAAGTCGACTCTTCGGCGATCGTCTGGATCGCCGGGTAATGCTGGTACACCTCCTGGTTCATGCGTCTGATAAAATTAATCGCTTCCAAGTTTTCATGACCGCCGTACTTGTTTGGAATCCATTCGCCCTGCCGGCGTCCGTAATCGAGGTAGAGCATGGAGGCTACCGCATCGACGCGCAAATCATCAACATGATAACGGTCGAGCCAGAACATGGCGTTGCTGATCAGAAAGCTTTGCACCTCCGAACGGCCGTAGTTGAAAATGTAGCTCTTCCATTCGGGATGATAGCCCTGGCGCGGGTCGGCATGCTCGTAAAGATGCGTGCCGTCGAAGAATGCCAGGCCGTGCTCATCGGTGGGGAAGTGCGACGGCACCCAATCAAAAATAACCCCGATATCGTGCTGGTGCAGATAATCGATCAGGTACATCAAGTCTTGCGGCGTGCCGTAGTTCCCGGAGGGGGCAAAGTAACCGGTGATCTGGTATCCCCATGAGCCAAAAAACGGGTGGTCCATGATTGGCAGAAACTCCACATGGGTATAGCCCAGATGCTGAAGGTACTCGGCCAGTGGTGCGGCAAGCTCTCGATAGGACAAAGAGCGGTTGCCTTGGTCGAGCACGCGGCGCCAGGAACCGATGTGCATTTCGTAGATCGCCATGGGTTTGTCGAGCCGGTTATGCTGCTGCCGCTTGGCCATCCATTCCTGATCGTTCCACTGATAGTCGAGATCCCAGACAATCGATGCGGTCTTGGGCGGAATCTCATTGAAGCAAGAAAAAGGGTCGGCCTTGTCGACGCGGTAACCGCTCACGCGCGAGCGGATGTGATACTTATACAGACTGCCTTGACCAATGCCGGGAACGAAGCCTTCCCAGATCCCGGTGCTGCCTTTCGGAGAAAGCGGCTGGCGGCTCTTGTCCCAGTCGTTGAAGTTGCCGATCACCGAAACCTGTTCCGCGTTAGGCGCCCATACGGCGAAGTAAGTGCCGCTTTCGCTGGCGTGCTGCACTACGTGGGCGCCGAGCTTGTCATAGAGACGAAAATGGCTGCCCTCATTGAATAGATGGCTGTCATCGGCGGTAATGAGGCTGAAGCCGCGATTAGACATTATTACTTAGCTCCTTGACGAAAGCAGACGGGGAGCCTCTGCTCGACCGCCAACATTCACGAAGTACAATAATGAGGTAGAGTATCACTGCGAACCAACTGCCATCTTGGTCTTAATCAATTCCAAAATCCCTTCAATCGGCACCGCCACCCAATCGGGACGGTTATCGAGCTCGTAGCTCAATTCATAGATAGCCTTGTCCAGCAAGAGAATATTCATCAACAGGTTGAGCTCGTCGCGGGTTTTGGGAAGTAACCCAGATTGTCGAGTGACATCGAAATACCCGTTCAGATAACTGACGGAAATCCAAAACTCCCAGTAGCGACCCCAAGGCTTGAGCTGAACCGCATCCTCAGGCCTTAGCGCGCCGCCGCGCAATTTGGTGAGCACTGCGTAATTGAACGATCGTAGCATACCAGCGACGTCGCGTAGTGGCGAGCGTTTCAGACGCCGTTCGGTTATTGACCGGGCCGGTTCACCTTCGAAATCGATGATGACGAAATCCTTGCCGGTGTATAAGACCTGACCGAGATGGTAATCGCCGTGACAACGAATTCGCATACCGCCGATTTTTCGTTCGACCAGTTGACGGCAGCGGTTGAAGATCTCGGCCTCGAGAGTCAAAAGTTCCGCGGCGTGTCTCTGGACTTCTTCCGGAAGCCGCTTCAAACGCTTCTGCAATAAGCCCAGAGACTGGTCGGCTAAACTGCGCATGCTTTGATAAAGCGAACGGCGATACAGAGCGGTAAACGGCTCCGGCGCAAATGCCGGATCCTTGCTATCGGACGCAAGCGCCACATGCATCTCGCCGGTGCGCTGGCCCAGCAGGCATGCCGATCCTAAATAAGTACCGATCAATTCTTTTGCCAAGTCGGGAGTCTCGTGCTGGGCGAGTTCTACCGGCGAACGATTGGGTAAACTCGCGGCTCCGACCTCGACCTTACGCGTTAAAACTTCTTCGAAGTAATAGCCAAGGCTGTCCTGAGTGTAGCGCCAGGCATCGCCT
>JAJONK010000560.1 GCA_021323355.1 Deltaproteobacteria bacterium | reverse complement strand
GCTTCCATTCGCGTCAATGATCTATTTGATCGGCGGCATGATGGATGCGGAGCGGGTCGTAAAATGGTTCAATTTGTAGCCCCACGGTGTCCTGCCGTTTCAACTCTGGTAAAATGATCCAATGGAGAAATACACGACGAAACTCTGCTGCTCGAACCAAGTTTAAGAAATCGCTCCGTTCTTGCTTCATCTAAACTTTCGCCTTCCCACATCCAGAAGCTTTCGTTCCAGCTCATGTAGTCTGATCTCGTCTGAATATTTATTTTGCGCATTTCAGCCGCTGGTGCTCGCATCTGAAGGCATCAGCATGTTTAAAAAACTAACTGTCCACGACCACCTGCCTGCCGTTCGTGAGTCCGCTTGAACAAGCTCATTCCCGATCATTCCTAATCTCGTCGAAAGGACCGGCGGAGACCTGGCAAAGGTTGATAAAACGCCAGGACTTTTCACATTCGTTCTTCTGTGGTGTTTTAAGAGATATGGCGCAACCTAAGCTACCTTTACCGCTGCCTTTTGACGAAATCATGCAGCGCCATCAGCGCGAAATCATGCGCTACCTGCTGCGTCTGTCGAGCAATTCCGAAGATGCCGCAGACCTGTTCCAGGAAACCTGGTTGCGCGCCTACCGCGCCTATCCCAGACTCGAGGCCGAGGACAGCGTGCGTCCGTGGTTGTACACGATTGCGAGCAACCTATGGCGCAACCGCGCGCGTGATTCCGCGCGTCGCGCCCGGGTGCTCGTACCGGATGAGAAGGCAGTACCCGCAGCGGACTTGATCGCAAAAGATCATCGAGTAGATCATGAAACCGAAGGCTATGCCGCGGTTCATCTGCGCGAGCTAATCGCTGATCTGCCGGCGAAACAGCAACAGGCGCTGCATTTGCGCTACTTCGCCGGCCTTAATTATGCGGAAATAGCCAATGCCATTGACTGTTCGGAAGAAAGCGCGCGGGCAAATGTTTCCCAGGCTATCGGAAAGCTCAAGAAAAGATGGTGAAAGTTATGAAAATGGAAACTCTCGTTGGATCAGCCGCGATCGACAGCCCGGAAGAAGTCATCCAAGGATTGTTGCTTCGCTCTTCTGCTAAGCTCGACAAGGCGCTAGAACGGGTTCGCAGACCACAAGCGGCGGTCGGTGTTGTGAAATCAAAATTGGGCGATCTGCTGGTAGCCCTGAGTGCCAGCGGTATTGTGCTTAATCATTACATCGAGCAAAGTAGCGATGTCGCGGCGGCACTTTCAAAGCTGCGATTGCAGTTCGATCCGGTTGAGGATCGACCGGTTGTCACGGCAGTCGGCGAGGAGGTTGACCGCTATCTCACTGGTGCGGCCAATGCGCTGCGTCATCATGTTGATCTGACTCTTGTCGGTAATCCGTTCCAGAAGAAGGTCCTGGACAAGCTCGAAGCGGTCCCACGCGGAGCGCTGATCAGCTATCAAGGATTGGGGGCTGCTATCGGTTCCGCAAGTAGCGCTCGGGCGGTTGGCAATGCGCTGCACAACAATCCCGTGCCGATTTACGTTCCATGCCATCGGGTGATTGCATCAGACGGACGAATCGGTGGATACGGTGGCGGCCCTGGGCGTAAACGCCAGTTGCTGCGCAGCGAAGGTTTTGCGCTCGGTGATGGCGCTGTAAAAGTTCCCGACAACGTGGTTTGGGGACACAGGACAACCCAGATTTTCTGTCGAGCCAGCTGCCGCGCTGTGGCGCGGGTGGGTCGTGGACGAATGCTTTTCTTCGCCGATCAGAAAGCTGCCCGGCAGGCGGGGCTACGCCCATGCAAGATTTGCCGGCCCGACTAGCAGTTTGATGAATAATTTTGCAGGGGCACTAACGAACTTCGGATGAGAGCGCAATCCACAGAAACGCCGGGCCGTCTGAGCAACAGTGTCAAGATGAACTTGCCATTCAAAACGCCCTACGATTGGCAAGCGATCATCCAATACTTTCAGTCACACTCCATGCCGGGAGTCGAACGGGTCACGGCCGATTCCTTCGCGCGCGTGTTTCGCGTAAAAAATAAACTCGGCTTCGTCGAAGTTCGCCCGCTTCTCGCCAAATCGCAGCTAAAAGTTTGGATCCTGTCTGAAGATTCCAAAACAACATCCGAAACGGCGCGCCGGGTTCGAAAAATGTTCGACTTAGATTGCGATCCTATGCTGATTGCGAAGAGCTTCGAGCGCATTCCACTGCTGGCGGACCTATGCCGCCGCTTTCCCGGTCTCAGAGTGGCTCGCGGCTGGGACTGCTTCGAAATCGCCATATGTACGATCTTGGGGCAACTCGTTTCTGCCGGGCACAGAGAACGTCTAATCGGTCAACTGGTAAGCAACTACGGCGAGGAGGTAGTCGATCCCTCGACATCAAAAATAGCATACTTGTTTCCCGGCGCCGGAGTCCTGGCCAGCTCAAATCTAAGCGCGATCGGAACGACCAACGCTAGGCGAGAGGCCATCCGAGACCTCAGCCGGCGCGTGCTGAGCCGGGCCATTTCTCTCGCCGAAGATCACGATCCCGCCGCGTTTCGCGAGGCGCTTCTCGAAACCAGAGGGCTCGGCCCTTGGTCGGCTGAATATATCAGACTTCGAAA
>JAJONK010000559.1 GCA_021323355.1 Deltaproteobacteria bacterium | reverse complement strand
ATCGCTGCCCGATCTGCCAGCGGCTAACGTCCCGACGATAGCCGATCTAACCGCAGACGAAAGCCAGCGCATGCTGTTGCGCTACGGCACTCTGGCGCCAAACCAATTCGGCAAGGTTTACATGCTGCGCCCCGGTGTGCCGGCGGCTCGGGCCGCGGCTCTCGAAGCGGCGTTTGCCAGAACTTTCGCTGACGTGAATTTTCAAGCCGAGGCGGAAAAGAGCCAATTGGAAATCGCACCGCTCTACGGTGAGTCGATCCGGCAAATCGTCGGCGACTTTCTAACTATGCCGCCGGCCATCAAGGAACGGCTGAAGCGTTCTCTCAAACGGTGAAACAGGCACGCTGGACGGAAAAGACAGTCCACTCCTTACGCTCGCGCTTCGTTGTTGCCGGGTCACCTACCATTAGCAGGCAGGTCAAGAGGCACAAACGTTCCTGTGAGAATTTTTCTTATTCTCTCTTTCAACTCTGGCGGAATATGTGATCCCGAAGTGACGCGCCCCTGTTTTCAATCAATCGGTGTCGGACTATAGGTCCGCACCAGTCACCCATCAGGTTCAAGGCTTTGGAGCTGTCCCTACCGGTCAGTGATCTCCCGCACCGCGGCAACAACTCATTCTGACCTCGCGCCGCGGAAGCGGTGCTGACACAATCGAGGCGCTGCGTCGGGAACTTCAGGACATAGCCTGATCCGACCGCTACAATCCCTTAATGTTTCTCAAGCCGCTCGCACGCGAGCGGCTGCCCGGTTGGAGCCGACGATAGCACCAACAATTGCCGCCAGGAGCGAAAGTACCATTGCTGCGAATGTCGTCCATGTCGCCGCCGACGCGTAGGGCTGTGCGGTGGCTGCCGCGTTCTCAGCCCGCTTTGCTGCCTCCGCCGTCAATTCCTGAAAACCCTGCTTTGCTTCGGCCGCTGCTTTCGCGGGGTCGTCTTTCGCCGCCTCGACACGCGTTTGAATCGACGAGATCTTCGATTGTACTTCCTGCTGGGACATACCGGTGGCGGCGGCAATCGTTTTGACGGTCTGAGGATCTTTCAGCCTGGCCATAATTTGATTGGCATCGCCGCTCGTCAGATCTCCAAGCTGCGTCGTTCCCGCTACAGCCGTTCCTACTTGGCGCGTGACTCCACCCAACAAGCTAAATGCGCCGCTGGTCACTAAGCTAACGCCGCTGCTCGCCAGATAAATCATTCCGATAATCGCCAGCACCCATACGAGGCCGCCTTGAACCATCCCGGTCGCGCGATCGAAGACCATTCCCACCCGGCTGGCGATCATACCGCCGATAAAAAGAGCGATGAGCAGACTCACGCCGCTCCAAATGCCGGCGCCAATGCCTAACCCCTTCGCATTCAGGTCCCGGCCAGCGCCGATGTCAGCCGTTGATATGCCGATCGCGAGTCCGAGTGTAGTCAACAGCAACAACACACCCATACCGAATAGGAAACCGCTCCACACGCCGCCCCACGAAACCCGCACTCCTTCAAAAGTGACCGGCACCGCTTCGGGCCCCACGGATCGATACGCTCCGCTTGTATTGACTCTTGCCATATAATTAACCCTCCCAATCTTGGATTTTTTTACCGTTGATTCTTTTCTGCCGTCCGTCGCATCGACCCGCGCAGCACCGGCTATTTTCGCCGCCGACTGCTTACGTCGAACTAATTCTCCGGCGCTCTGCGTCCGCCAAGGCCGAAGCGAGTCCGAGCGCCTATGGCGGTGCGGCGAGCAAACCCTGAACACCAAACCTATCGGCGACACCGAACCTGATTAACTGCGACACCAACTCATTATGTTACGAGCGGAAAGAGCTTTGAGGAAAAAACTGGCGGTGACAAACCTATGGCGAAGGTGGTGACGAAGGATGTTTATCTTCGATATAGCTGCGAGCTAAAGTGTTTCACTTACCGAATTGGTTAAACCACAACCCATCAATAACCGCTGTCGGAACGATAAAACTCTTTCTGTGAGCCGCTTACCAGTCAATCGACTCGTGACGCAAAGCGTATGCCTTCAGGATTTTAAGAATGCTAACCCGCTGCATCATTGGCTTTTTTGAATTCGGCGGCAGCGCGGAATCGACATCGCCTTGATTGTGTCGCACAAAGAACACACGCGTATGTAGAACGTGGGCAACTCTGGGAAAGAACAAAGCGGCATTATTTAACACACCGCCCGAGAATTAGTCATGCCGTTGGTTGTGGACGATCCGTGACGAGCTGAGATGAAGTCTTTACGTTGCAAATACCGCCGAGTTTCGGTGTCGGTTCGAGGGGATTTGCGGTCACGCATGAAAAGCTTGTCAAGGTCTCTTTAGATGCACCTCTCTAGCTGGCGCGAAGTTGTTATGTTCAACTACGCCCGGATTCTTCGAGCGTAGTTCTCTTTGGTCTCCAATAGAACGGCCCTTGGTCGGACCGGCGCAAGCTATTGATTTGAAGACGGAACATGCAATAAAAGCGTTTAGGAGCTTAGAGGCACTTTCTTGATTCCGAAAAAGCCTCTAAAAAATAAACATGCCGCGCGCGCCAGCAAACTACCGAAGCGCGTTCAAATCGTTCAAGCCGTTCATATGACTCCGTACTTGGTTACGTTCTCGAAGGT
>JAJONK010000558.1 GCA_021323355.1 Deltaproteobacteria bacterium | reverse complement strand
CTCTTGGTAATCGGCTTGAATAAGGCTTGATGATCAATGCGCATCTGAATGCGGCGGCCGAGCCAGGCGCTCGAAACATTGCACGTCAGCGCCAACACCGGCGCGCGGTCGAGCCAGGCGCAACCCACGCCAGTGGTAAGGTTGGTCGCTCCGGGACCCACCGTAGAAACACAAACACCCGGGCGCCCGGTCAAGTATCCAACCACCGATGCCATAAACCCTGCCGACGTTTCGCTCGCCGTCAGAATGAATTCAATGGAACTTCGCTGCAACGACTCGATCAGCGGAAGGACCGGACCGCTGGGTACACCGAAAACCCAGCGCACACCTGCTTTCTCCAGCATGCCGACAATGACATCGCTATTGTTCATTAGCCGCTTTAGTTGCCGATGCGCACGGGATCTACGACGTCCCGCAGCGCGCGAATGATCGACAGCACAGTCAATTTTCCGGTTTTCGGATTTTCGCTGGGAACATTTTCGATGTGCATCAGCATGCGGCCGAACTCGCCTTCGATTTCGATGTCATGGCAATTCCGCTTGAGCCCCGGAACGGCCAGGATGCGAATTCGCGTTCGATCAGGACCAATGCCGGCCAGGCTCACCGCGGCCGAAACGTTCACATTGGCCGGAAATCCTTTGCACGCCTCACGGGCGGTGCCGGAGAAGACCTCCGTCTCTTCAGCGAGTCCGTCAAGCGAGATCTGGTTTTGCACAAGATGCGGCGCGCCTTCCAGTCCGCCAGGCGGCTTGCGCGTGGTCATCGTGACATGCGTGATCTGCCCCACACAAGCCGATTTGATGCCGTCCAAACCCACGATAGCTCCGGATGGGATATATAAGCGGCAGCCGGTGCGGCGGGAGGTTTCGATGATCTCCGGATGGTCGAGCAGAGCGCCAACGCTGATCACCATGAGATCCTTGCCCGCTGCAAAGACATCCTTCGCCAGTCCAGGCACGACCGGGCCGCCGGCCGCTTCGACGAGCAAATCGGCAGCGCCGATCAGCTCGGGCAACGACAGGTACGGTGGAGGGCTTTTGAACCTAGAGAGAAACTCAATCGCATGCTGCTCGGTTCGACTGGTAATCCCAGCGATGCGCACAGGCAAACTGCCGCTTTCCGCGGCCGCAACCAGCGCGCGACCGATGGCGCCGCAACCGACGATTCCAATAGTTTTCACAAAACCCTCCACAATCTCGGGATCAAGGTATTGATGCGAAGGCCCTAGTGAATTCGGACTCCGCATTCTAAATGATGTCGCTCATCTGTACTGCGGATCCCGCGCGGAACACAACCGCCGCTAGATGAGCAATCAACGCGATGGAACCAACCAGTAAAGCATCCAATAGACGATTACGCCGGTGACGGAAACATACATCCATATCGGAAAGGTCCAGCGGGCGATACGACGGTGCTTGATGAAATTTTCCTGCAGGCCTCGAAGTAAGGTGATGATCGCCAGCGGCACAACCGCGGTCGCCAGGATGGTATGCGAAATCAGAATCGTAAAATAGATTGGCCGGATCAAACCTTGACCTTTGAAAGCCACGGAACCGACATGAAAGTGGTAAACCAGATAGGAAATCAAAAACAGGGTCGAGGAAGCGCATGCTGCGAGCATGCTGGCGCGGTGCGCTGATCGATTGCCAGCTCTGATAAACCGATAGCCGGTTAACAACAGAACGGCGCTGAGTGAATTTAGCGCCGCGTTAAGCGCCGGCAAGGAAGTGATTTCAATCAAGCGGGACGGATGTCGGGCAGCAGCATCAAAATCAAGAACAGACAGAGGATAAACGGCACAATCGCGATCATTGCCAGAGTTTTTCGCTCAAACTTCAGATGCATGAAATACATCGCCACCAGCGCGGCTTTCCAGACCGCCAGGATCACGAGCAGAGAACCCAGCAACATTTTCGGCAGTCCTAAAAAGGTAAGCCCTACCTCCACCACCGTGAGCACCAGAAGCACCCAAAAAATTCCCATGTAATTTGGATGCGTATGAGTTGTCGTAGCCATGTCGTTCCCCTAAGAACCTACAGTAAGTAAACAAACGTAAAGATCAGAATCCACACCAGGTCGACGAAGTGCCAATAAAGACCGGCAATCTCGACGTGATTGGCGCCCCATCGGCCCTTGCTGACCAATGTCAGCACCACTGTGTTGTAGATGACACCACCGGTTACATGCAGGCCGTGGAAGCCGGTCAGAACGAAGAATGTCGTGGCAAATAGGTGACTCGAGAACGAAAGTTTATGGTGAGGCAGTGTCTCATGTATCAAGTGCGTCCACTCATAGGCTTGACAGCCGAGAAAGAGCGCCCCGCCGAGGATCGTAAACGCCATAAACTTCTTGAACCTGGCCTTGTCACCTGACTGGACCGCGGCCAATGCCAAAACCATCGTCACACTGCTGATGATCAGCAACAAAGTCATCAGCGCCGTCAAATTGATGCCAAAGACATCGCATCACCGGCGAGAAAATTCCACATGCCGAGTTTGCCCCAGCTGTCGGGAGTCAAAGGCGACTCGGCCGGTTCAACTCCGGGATGCGCCGCAGCAGCTTCACTCATCTTGTTGCACTCTCCTTCTGAATCGTTGCTAAAGGCATTGCCGGCTCGCTATCGGGTTCCGTTTTAACGTCCGCGGCCTTGCCCCGCTTGACATAAATCAGGCAACTGACAATCCCGCCGACAACGGCATAGGGCGTCGCCATCAAGAACAACACGCTCATGTTGAACGCTTCCGTGACCGAGTCATCACCTGCGCCGGTCAGGCAAACCGCGCAAGCATGCGCCAACCTCGGCGCCAAAAGCGCCAGGCAAGCAAGCGGCAGAATCTTTTTCATTAATGCAGTCATCGTTAGATAACGAGCCGAAGCTAACGGATCATCTTTTCGCTGTCAACAAACCCGTCAATACAGGTAAACCAATCCATAAAGAATCGGCCACAGGGCGACAACAAACGTCCAATACATCGCACAGACTTGCACGCCGGTGTACTTTTGTCGTGAGAAGTAACCCTGGTTGGCTCGCACAAACACCAAAATCAACCAGGCCAGCGCGCCGGCCACATGGAATGCGTGAAATCCGATCAAAGTATAAAATAGCCCGCCGTAAATACTGCTCGAAACCGTCAGCCCGTAGTGAATCAGCCGAGCCCATTCGTACCCCTGGATCAGCAGGAACACACCGCCGAGCGCGGCAGTCGTGGCCAACATACGGTTTAGACGGCGCATCGCTCCGGCACGAACCGAGCGGAGTGCCATATGCATGGTCACCGCGCTGGCAAGCAAAACAATTGTATTCACACCGGTGATACCGACCGGCAATCTGGGTTGAAACGGTGGCGGCCATATCGAACTGCCGATTCGAAAGACGATGAAGGCGCCGATGAGCCCGGCAAAGAACATCGCCTCAGCGCCAAGAAACATGACGGTTGCGAGCCAAGCATTAGTCGCTGGAGCAATCGGCGCTTCATCGAGTCGTCGTGCCGTCGAAGTTCGTGCCATAATCGTCGAATAAAAACTATGAAATGATCCCGTTCGTAAATCAGCTCTCGCGATCTGGTTTTCTCAATATGCAATAATGAAGGCGATAACCGCGCCGATATAGAGCACCAGCGCCGTCGCCAAGACAGATCCGAGACGCCGATTCTTTCCCCGATTTTCTCTTATCGAAAAAGTACTGTTCATCGTCTTACTCATGACGGCACCCGGTCCAAGGCCATCATTAACAACAGCACCGGCAGATAAATCAATGAAGCGTATAATAGCCGGCGAGCGCCAATCATGGTCGATTCCATTGCCAAACGGAGCCCACTTACAAGAAATCCAACGCCCAGAACGAACGCGACTACAAAATAAATTGCACCCGCTAAGCCTAGAAGGGTCGGCAACAGACTGACAGCCAGCAAAGCGGCGCAGTGAGAAACAATCTGGCGATTGGTGCTGGAGCCTCCCGGCTCAATGACCGGCAGAAATTGAATTCCTGCTTTCGCATAATCTTCACGGTACAACCAGGCAATCGCAAGTGTATGCGGCACCTGCCAGAGAAATAGAATTGCAAACAACACCCAGGCGTCGACATCCAAGATGCCTCGGGCGGCTACGCAGCCGATCACCGGGGGGAGGGCGCCGGGGATTGCGCCGACGATCAAGCACAACGGGCTCTTTCGCTTCATTGGCGTATAAAAGAGCAAGTAAGTCACCGTGATCAGCGCGGTAATCCCCGCACTGATGGCATTCACCGCTATAGCGAGATAGACAAGCCCGGCAATAGTCACCGCCAAACCAAACCAAAAAGCTTCTATCGCCGTGACCCGGCCATCCGGAATCGGCCGGTGGCGCGTCCGCGTCATCAGAGCGTCGCTTCGGCGCTCGATAAACTGGTTCAGCGCCAATGTGCCGCCGGCAGCCAGCGCAGTGCCCAAGAGCATTTTTAATAGCTGCGAATAATCCGGCACATCAGCCGAGCCGACGTAAAAACCGACAAATGCGGTGATCAACACCATGAGCACAACCCGCGGCTTGGCAAGCTCGCAGAAATCCGCTATCCGGCGAATCACACGTGCCGTAGGCAAGTCCAAAGTTTGGGTGTTCGAGTTCATCACAGGGAATACTGCTCTGTAAAAGCTTCTTGTCCCGCGGCAGACCGGACGGTTGGGTAGCGATAAGACCGCAATGTCACTATCAGGCTGGTTACGAGCATAAGAGCACCGACGGCTAAATGCGTTGTGGTAAGAAACACCGTCACATCGATGGGTACTCTCAGTATGGCGGTAAATTTAACGAGGTACGAGACGGTCCCTAGAAATAATTGCAGCAACAACATTGCGCTGAGAAACAGCGCCGGACGGGTAAGCCGGCGATGATCACTGTGGTCTTTGAAAATTCTGGCGGTGAGAAGCACCACGTGCAATGTTACCAGCACGGCAAAAAACAAATGAGCATCGAGTCGCAGGCCGGTATGCCGCAACACCGCCCCGAACAACACTTGCAGATAAATGAGTGCGGTTGTCACAGTGGCAAGGCGGCGCAAACGTCCATAAGCGGCTAGCGGCGGTTCGGTGCTCTTCTCGCGCCACTCTGGAGAGGTAAGCAGCGCCAGGCTTACCGTAAGCGCAAAGAAAGCTTGAGCCAACGAGGCGTGAACAATCGCGAGGGAGTGCTCCAACAAGGTCACCCGTAAACCGCCGAGGACGCCTTGTACGATGACCAGCGCGAGCGCGATCACTCCCAGCCAGCGCAACCAATTGCGGCGCTCCTGTACCCATAGCGACAAAGCTAGCGCAATGGTCAAGAATCCTACGGCTGAGGCAACCAGACGGTGGCTATGCTCATAGAAAATGTTG
>JAJONK010000557.1 GCA_021323355.1 Deltaproteobacteria bacterium | reverse complement strand
TCTCGGGGCCGATAAAGGCCTTAGAGACCTGCCGCTCGACGGCGAGCTGCGTTTTGATCATTTCGATATGGGCAAACTCCGAGCTGCCTTGCCTGTCATCAAGCAAGAATTGCCCAAGGCCTTGGACCTTAGCGGTGTGTATTCAACCCAAGGTGTCAGATTCAAAGGAACTTTTAACCGGCCGTCGCTAAAGGGGCAGGTTGAGGGAACCGATGCGTCATTCCGTTTTGATTAGTCGACCATCAGAAGCTCTGCCAATTCAAAAAGATTTTTTCGCGTAGAGCGAATCGATGCTTAGCGGGACAGCAATGCCGCGGTCCTTCAGATACTTGGCAATCGCCTTCAATGGAAGGCCCACCGCCGCCAGATAGTCGCCTTCGATAGAGGTTATCAACTGACGCCCCTCGCCTTGTATCGAATAGGCGCCGGCTTTATCGAGGGATTCACCGCAAGCAAGATAATCTTCAGCTGCAGCATCGGAGAAATCGCGCATTCTTACGGTGACTTTCTCGATGACCTTCAGGCCAGAGCCACCCGATCCATCGATGATCGCCACGCTGGTGTAAATGAAATGGGTTCGTCCCGCGAGCTTGACAAGCATCGCTCGAGCATCGGACAGGTCACGCGGTTTGCCGATTTTCGCCCCATCGAGTGAGATCATCGTGTCACTACCTATAACGATGGCTTGCGGATTCTGCCTTGCCACCGATTGAGCTTTACCGACCGCAAATTCGATAACCTCTTCTTCGATGCTCCGTAGCGACGACAAGGTTTCTTCAAAATCCGGCTGGATGACATCAAACGGCAGGCCGAGAAGCGCCAGTATTTCCCGGCGGCGCGGTGAGGTTGAAGCAAGAATCAGCCTCATGGTATCGACGAAGACTTGTTGGCTTGGCTTAGAGGCTAACGTGGCGCTCCGGCGTTACGAATGCTGCCGGATCTTCATGCCACTGATCGGTTCTGCGCTCCGATTCGGTAGATTGGAAGGTGAAATTAAGTAAGCATTGTCTGACGTCCTCGGCGGTTTTTACTCGAACCATATGCGAGCGCATTTCCGCCGCGCCGCGAAAGCCCCGGCAATACCAGGTTAGATGCTTTCGAATTCCGACAAAATTTTCACCCGGTGCCTGCAGCTCATGATGGCTGCTATGCTCCGAGATGACGCGAAAGCGTTCTTCCAGGGTAACAGGCGTGCTGGGAATGAATGAGTCTCGGTTTTCTGCGAGCGCGCGTTTTACCTGATGCTTGGCTCTAAAGATCCACGGATTGCCTTGAACGACGCGCCCGAGAAGCACCCCGTCCACTTGTGTCTCACGAACACGGCGCTGGACTTGCGTCATATCCTGCAGATCGCCATTGCCAAGAATAAGGGTTTCCGACCCATTGCCGACTTCCACGGCCCGCGCTATGGCGCCCCAATCGGCGTTGCCTTTGTATCCCTGCTGCAAAGTGCGGCCGTGGAGAGAGATAGCAGCCGGATTTTCTGCCAACAAAGTTGCAATCCAATCCTCGACTACGATGCGGTCATACCCCAAGCGAGTCTTGACCGATACCGGGATCGGCAGCCGCTCACTCGGACCATCCCTTTTTGTGCGCAACCAATTGGCAACTCTGATCTTTTCGATAAGTTCAGGTTCTAATTGGATATCACTGAGCGTCTGTCCGGCGCACCAGTCTTTGATACCGCGTTTTGCCGCTCTGATGATCGTACGAGCCAGTTCCGGCTCTCGGATCAGCGCCGCGCCGCAGCCGGCTGCCGCGACTTTTTTCGCCGGACACCCCATATTGACGTCCAAACCGTCAAAGCCGAGCTCACAGACAATATGCGAGACTCTATAGAACATTTCCGGTGAACGCCCGTAGATCTGCGCCACTACCGGCCGCTCGATTTCACAATAGGTCAGATCTTTAATCAGAGTGTGCGCCGCGTGAAAAGCGGCTTGGATGTTAACGAACTCGGTAAATGTCACATCGGGCCCGCCGTATTTCGCTGTGATGTAGCGAAACGATGCATCGGTGACTCCGTCCATGGGTGAGAGACCGATAATTGGCCCGCTGATGGAGCGCCAAAAATTGGTCTGGTTAGAAAGAGCCTTTGAAGATTGCTGAGATGACATGACTATCATTCCCGGGACTAAAGCGGATTATGGAGAGCTTAATCCATGTGACCGCCTAAACCAACCGACGAAGCGTGCGGCTTAAAATCATTCCTAAAAACGTCCTCGATGGGGACTTTACGGCGACCGTCGTCCTTTTCCGAAATGGAAATCAATGCGCGCCCTTGGCTGAGGATCACGCGGTGAACTTAGAGCGAAGATGCATCCAAAGAGAATAGCGCCAAAGCTTTCATCCGCGCATTTTTCAGTTACAGTATATAGTATTCGTGCCGTGCTACTCATATAATAATCGTCTTAACCATCGGCCATCGCAAGTCGACTTCAACTATTCCCGCCACTCGTATCGATCCTCTTGAGACAGGAGATGGGAATTATGCCTAAATGGATATTCATAGTTGGCGGTATCCTGCTGGCAATCGTCATCGCCGCTGTCGTTGCCGTTTTGAACATCAATTCGTACGTGCAACGCAATCGCGAATATCTTATTCAACAGGCCGAAAAAGCCGTCGGACG
>JAJONK010000556.1 GCA_021323355.1 Deltaproteobacteria bacterium | reverse complement strand
CATGGAGCGTGGCGAGCTGGATGCCCACGCCACCGGCGCCGCCCGCTTTGTCATAGAAAAGCCCGAGTGGATCGACAAGAAGTTGATTCACCTGCATGCGACCTTGACGGTTCCCAAGGGCCGGCATCACCCCAAATTTGCAAATCTGCCGGAATTCGGCAGCTTTGCCAAATCGGATCGGGAACGGAAGCTGCTCGATATGTTCCGCGCATTCCAGTACCCGCGCTGGCCTTTCATCTTCCCTCCGGGCACACCCCAAGAGCCGGTGCGCATCATTCGCGAGGCGATACGCAAGTCCTTTGCCGATCCGGAATTTCGGGTCGAATTTACTAAGCTAATGGGCGACCCGCCCGCGCCTCTGAACGGCGAAGAAGTGGAGCAGGCGATCAAAGAATTGCCACGCGATAAAGAGGTCGTTGAGCTCTATAAACAGATGGCCGGCGGCGGTCCGCTGCCCGCTCGCTGAGGGCTTTGATCAACAACTTCAATTCCAGCGATGGTGCTTGATCCACGGCTGAAATGACGAATGTTTCGAGTTGCCAAACACGATAGTCAAGATCAAGAATAAGGTGCTTGTTGCTGGGCTTGCGCGGCTAGCGGCTTGACTCGATATACGAAAAATCGAAAACCTGATTCGGATCTATTTCGCGGGTGATTCCTTCCGCAAGCCGGGTGTCACGAATGGTTTCGGATGCCAATGCGGCATCGATTCGGCCGTCCGGAGTCTCCGCCTGCCTGTGATAATCATAGATCTGTGAAATCAGCACCTCGTCATCGAGTCTCAGAAAACGTTTGAGGATGGCCACGGTGGCAGGTTTATTTTCTCGCGAATAAGCTCGCGCGCGGCTCAGGGCGCGGATCATGCGACGCACCTGATCGGGAGATCGCTCCGTGGTCTCCCGCAATGTCACGAGCCCGGTGCTGGGAATGCGGACGAAGTTGCCGGCAAATCCCAAATTCTTCAATCCATCGCGATACGCCATAAAATTATGCGGCGGGTTGAGCAATCCGGCGGCGATTCGCCTCGACTGCACGGCCGCGAGCATGGCGCCCTGACCGCCGACAGTAATGAGGGTTGTCTGCGCAGGATCCATTCCGGACTGCATCAAGATGCGGCGCATGGTTACATCGTGCAGGCCGCCGCGGGAGGAGATCCCAACCAGTTTACCTTTTAGATCCTTGATGGCATTGATATCGGGACCTGAGACCAGATCGAGGAGCGGTCGATCGACAAAACACATCACCACGCGTGCGTTGATGCCGCGGACCGCGGCGACGACCGCGGATCCAACCGTGGTTGCGTACTGAATGTCGCCCGCGAGCAGTACTCTCATGTTGAGTGCTGCCGGCATCAGCACCATGTCGACGTTGAGCCCTTCGCGCCCGAAGAATCCTTGTTCCTTGGCGACCGCCAGCGGCATCATCGTCACTGTCAGCGAGGGAATGCCGACCTTCACGTTTTCCGCGATCGCGTTCGCACCAAGTTGCGTCATCGCAACTATCAGTAAGGCTATCAAAGTCGAAGGCCTATGGCGCATCATAGCCGCTCCTTAACCAAGCGGATAAAGCCGGCGCGCGTTGTCGTTGAGAATCTTGCGCTTGGAGAGGTCGTTGAGCTTTTGGTTTTCTACAATCGGCTCGGAGGCGCCGGGAAACCGGCTGTCGAAATGGCTGTAATCCGAGGCGAACACAATCCAGTCGTCGCCGATCGTGTCTACCACGTGGGGCAGCTCGGTCTCATCCGGCTCGCATGAGAAATAGAGTTGCCCGCGCTGTAACAGCTTGCCGGGCTCGGTCTTGAGCGCCGGCAGCTGGACGCCAAGCACCTCGTAGTGTTCATTGAGACGATCCAACCAGTAAGGCACCCAGCCACAGCCGGATTCCAGAAAAACAAATCGAAGCTTCGGAAAGCGGTCCAATACGCCTTCGCCGACGAGCACCGATAGAGCGATCATCTGTTCGAATGGATGGCCGAAAAGATGGACATAAAAGAATTTGTCGAAGCGTGTCGTGCCGGTCGCCTCGGAGCCATAACGGCCGAGAAACATGTGCACGCATATCGGCACGTTCAAACGCTCGGCCTCTTCGTAGATGGGAAAGAAGTATGGATCGCCCAAGTGACGCCCGCGCAGGTTGGGCAGCAGAGACACGCCAATAAATCCCAACTCGCTTACGCTACGCTTCAGTTCGGCAACGGATGCGGCGATATCCTGTTGGGGAAGGACGGCAACACCTTTTAATCGGGACGGATTCGCCGCGCAATACTCGGCCAGCCAATCATTGCGAGCGCGCGCCAAGGCAGTTGCGAAGCCTGCGTTTTCAAGAGCCGGAATGGTTCCCGCAATGCCGCCGCCGAAAAGCACGGCGAGATCAATCCCCTCGTTGTCCATATCGGCAAGCCGTGAGTTTGGATCTTTCATGCCGTCCCGTCGCGGATGTGGACGGCTGTAAGGTCCACCGATGCCGACGCCCGAGCCGTTCGGTATCGGCCACGGTTTCCCTTCCATCACAAGGCGCCAGTGGCTGTCGGTTGCCGGACGCGGTTGGGGCGCCATGTTTCGGTACGGCTCGGCTATTCGATCTGCCCAATTGACGTGAGCTTCTTCGACATGGCCGTCAGCATCGACAGTG
>JAJONK010000066.1 GCA_021323355.1 Deltaproteobacteria bacterium | reverse complement strand
GCCTATGTGCTGTCTTTAGGCGGATCCCTGGGGTACGGCGTCGGGTTGGTCCAACGCTCTGATAGTATAAACGATTTGCCGCTGTTCGAGCGTTACTTCCTTGGCGGAATCAATTCCGTGCGCGGCTTCGCGGAACGAAGCCTCGGTCCGCGGGAACCTGCCAATTGCGATCCTGCTGGGATATGCACCGACACTGAAGTCGTCGGTGGCGACAAGGCGATGGTACTGAGCGCCGAGCTGATGTTTCCAATTATGGAGCAATTCGGGCTTCGCGGCGTGGCTTTCTTCGATATGGGTAATTCGTTCGGTGGATCTGATAAGTTCAGTATCACTGACCTTAGAAGATCGGTCGGTTTCGGAGCGCGATGGATGTCCCCGTTTGGTCCTTTGCGTGTCGAGCTTGGATTCCCGCTGAACAAGCAATCCGATGATGAAACTTCGGTCATCGGCTTCACTCTTGGCAGCCAGCCCTAGCTGGCACTCTTGTCCCCTGTCCACTAAGCTCTGATTTTCTGGAGGCGTAAGTGAAATATTGGTTGGTTTTGTTTTTGACTCTTCTATGTATTCCAGCAGTTGGAGCCCAAGAGCGGGTGAAAATCGGCTTTATCGACATACAGCGCGCGATCTCGGATTCCAACGCCGGCAAACGGGCCAAGGAACGATTTCAAGCGCAGGTGAAAAAGGCGGAAGCTGAGCTTCTTAAAGAAAAGACCGAGCTCGAGCGGCTCAAGGCGGATCTTGATAAGAAGGGACCTCTAATGAAGGAGGAAGAGCGGCGCAACTTGGAGGTGGATCTGCAGAGACGATATGTCAATTATCAACGAACAATGACTGACCAGCAACAGGAGCTTCGGCAGAAAGAGGGCGCATTAACCGGAGACATCCTCAAAGAGCTCGAAAAGATTGTCAACGAGATCGGAAAATCCGACAAATTTACTTTGATCCTGGAACGTAACCAAATTCTTTACAGCGACCAAGGAATCGACGTCACAAACAAAGTGATCGAAGTTTTCAACAGCCGCAATAAATAGAAGTGCCGCCTCGAGAAAGAATACTTCGCGATTTGGCCGAGTACGTTGGCGGCCGAATTATTGGCGACGACTCCGTCAAGATCTCTAGAGTTTCGCCGATCGAAGAAGCCGGTACGGGCGATATTACCTTTCTCGCTAACCCTCGCTACGCTAGGTTCATATCGGCTTCCAAGGCCAGCGCGATTATCGTCGCGCCCCAACTGGTGGCCTCCGAACGAGCGAAAACCGGTCAAGGTTTCTTAGAGGTGGCGCAGCCCTATGTGGCGTTCGCTAGAATTCTTCAGCTGTTTGCTCCGGGTGCCGAGTATCGCCGGGAAATTGCTCCTTCCGCGCATATCGATCCCACCGCAAAGCTTGGTCACGATGTCTCGGCGTACCCCAATGTCTATGTAGGGAAATCCGTCCTGATCGGAGATCGTAGCGTTTTGCTTCCCGGGGTGTTTTTGGGCGATCGAGTGGAGATCGGTAGCGACTGTGTGCTGCATCCCAACGTGGTCGTTCGCGATGGATGCCGGCTCGGCAACAGGGTCATTCTTCATGCGGGTGTGGTTATTGGCAGCGATGGCTTCGGCTACGCCGGGAGTGGCGAACATAGGATCAAGATCCCTCAGGTGGGCATCGTCGAGGTCGAAGACGATGTCGAGATCGGCGCCAATACAACCATCGATCGCGCAACTCTTGGCCGCACACTCATTGGACGAGGCGCTAAGATCGATAATCTCGTGCAAATTGCGCATAATGTTACCGTGGGAGCAAACTCGGTGATCGCGGCGCAAGCCGGGATCGCCGGCAGTACAAAATTGGGCAAGAATGTGACTTTGGCTGGACAAGTGGGGGTAGTCAATCATATCGAGATCGGCGACGGAGCGATCATCGGACCGCAGTCCGGAGTGCCTCAGTCTGTGCCAGCGGGAGCGTTGCTGTCGGGCGGTATTGGCGTAGCGCCGCATCACGAGTGGCTGAAGGTAATGACTCTTTTGCCGCAGCTACCTAAGCTGTGGACACTGGTGCGGCGCCTCGAGAAGCAAATGGCACAACTTGCGAATCGGCAACCAAAGGAAAAGTAGGTTCATGGTCGAGGTCAAAGACATCCTAAAATATCTTCCCCATCGATATCCGTTTCTGTTGGTCGATAAGATTTTGCAAATCGATGGAGAAGAGAAGATCATCGCTATCAAGAATGTCTCCTTTAACGAGAATTTCTTCCAAGGCCACTTTCCCAACCGCCCGGTGATGCCGGGAGTATTGATCTGTGAAGCTATGGCTCAGGTCGGCGCGATCTTCGCCCATAACGCCCGCGGCGGCATGGAAGATAACAAGGTGTTCGTTCTTACCGGTCTGGATAATGTGAAGTTCAAACGGCCGGTGGAACCCGGAGACCAATTACGAATGGAATTGACCTGTTTGAAGCGCCGCGGCAGTTTCTGGAAAATGCACGGGAGCGCGTTGGTCGACGGCAAGCTGGTGGCTCAAGCTGAGATTTCCGCCATGGAAATCGACATGCCCTAGGATTCACCATGAGCAGGATCCACCAGACAGCTTTGATCAATCGCCAAGCGGAAATAGATTCTGACGTTGAGATCGGGCCTTACAGTGTTATTGGCGCCGGGGTAAGAATCGGCCAACAAACCAGGGTGGCATCTCACGTGGTGATTGAAGGCCGCACTTCAGTCGGCCAAGGCAACACGATTTATCAATTTGCCACCATTGGATCCAGGCCGCAGGATCTAAAGTACAGGGGAGAGGCCAGCGAATTGATCATCGGCAACCACAACACCATCCGAGAATACGTCTCGCTTAATCCCGGAACCGCCGGCGGTGGAATGGTCACCCGTGTGGGCGACCATAATTTGTTGATGATGCACTGCCATATCGCTCACGACTGTTTAATCGGCAGCCACAATATCATTGCCAATGGCGCCACACTGGGCGGGCATGTCATGATCCAAGACTATGTGATCGTCGGCGGCTTGGTTGGCATTCATCAGTTTGCCCGTATCGGCTCGGGAGCGATTTTGGGAGCGGGATCGATGGTTTCCAAAGATGTTCCGCCTTTTTGCAATGCCACTGGTGATCGGGCCCGTCTTCGCGGGCTCAACCTCGAAGGATTAAAACGCCGGGGTTTTACTACCACCGCGATCGACGCTTTGAAGAAAGCTTACCGGATTATCTTTCAATCGAAGCTCAAAACCAAAGACGCGCTAGAAAAGGTCCGCCGCGAGGTATTACCCACGGCCGAAATCGATATCTTGTTAGCTTTCATCGCCCAATCTCAACGCGGCATTTGCCGATAGCTGAGGTCACACCTTCAATCCAGCGCTCGCCAGCGTGAACTCTCTTTACGACAAGCGAATAGGTTTAATCGCCGGCAACGGCCGGTTCCCCTATATTTTCGCTCAGGAAGCCAAACGAGAGGGATACTCTGTGGTGGCAGTTGCTCATCGCGACGAGACACTTGCAGAGATTGAGAACGTTGTCGACGAATTGACCTGGGTTTATGTTGGACAGTTGGGAAAAATCATCCGCACCTTTCATCGCGCGCGGGTCACCCAGGCGGTCATGGCGGGTGGAATTCGCAAAGTGAAGCTGTTCGGCAATTTTCGTCCTGACTTGCGTGGCGCCAGCTTTCTGGCCCGTCTGAAGAGTCGGGACGATGATGCCTTACTCCGTGGCATCGCCAACGAGCTCGAGAAGGACGGGATTACAGTTTTGGAATCAACTCTGTGCGTGCCGCAAATTATTACCACTGTCGGCGTTCTTACCCGTCAGGCCCCATCAGATCGGCATTGGGAGGACATCCGTTTCGGGATTCATGTTGCCAAAGAAATCGGCCGTCTGGGTATTGGCCAAACCGTTGTAGTAAAAAATGGCATGGTGATCGCCGTCGAGGCGGTGGAAGGTACCGATGAGGCGATCAAGCGGGGCGGTAGTTTGGCGCGTTCGGGTTGTGTGGTCATCAAGGTCAGCAAGCCGAAACAAGATCTGCGCTTCGACGTTCCCGCCGTAGGCGTGGAAACTATCAAAATACTTCGCCAAGCCGGCGCGGTTGCTTTAGCTCTAGAAGCGGGGAAAACATTATTGTTGGAGAAAGATGCGCTGCTCGCGGAGGCCGATGCTGGCGGAATCGCTGTTGTCGGTGTGGCCGCTTGAGCAGCAATTAACATGCATCCAAGCCAGAAAATCCCAGCTGCGGTCATCGGGGTCGGATACTTAGGTAAATTTCATGCGGAGAAGTATGCCGCCTCGGAAAAGGCTGATCTCGTCGCTGTGGTCGATGAAGATAGTGCCCGTGCCGCTGAAATTGGCGCCGGTGTGGGAGCCGTGGGATTGACTGATTACCGCGAGCTATTCGGCCGAGTACAGTGTGTCAGCATTGCCGTTCCAACCCGGGTTCACCATCAAGTGGCCAAAGACTTTATAACCGCCGGCATCGATGTGCTGGTTGAGAAACCGCTCGCCGCAAACCTGGACGAGGCAAAGGATTTGGTAACCCTGGCCGAGTCTCGGAATTGTATTCTGCAGGTGGGGCATCTGGAGCGCTTTAACCCGGCGATTCGGCGCCTCGAAGGAGTCATCAAAGAACCGAAGTTCGTCGAATGCCATCGGTTGGCACCGTTCGTCGAAAGAGGCACGGATGTTGACGTCGTGCTTGATCTGATGATTCACGACATCGATGTAATTGCCAGCTTGGTTCGTTCTCCGGTGATTCGTGTGGAGGCAGTCGGGGTACCGGTACTGACTGAAACACCGGACATTGCCAATGCCCGGCTGATCTTTGCCAACGGCTGCATCGCCAACGTCACCGCCAGCCGAGTCTCGATCAAGCGGGAACGAAAGGTTCGGTTCTTTCAACCTGACGCTTATATCTCAATCGACTACGATCAACGCCGTGCCCAGATAATCTACAAGCCGGCGCCGGGCGCGGGATGGCTAGACGTGCGCAGTGAAAACATCGAATTCAAGGAAGGAGATGCTCTCGCCGATGAGATCGACTCATTTCTCGATTGTGTGCGCGCGCGAACGGCTCCCCTGGTCAGCGGCGTTGACGGCCTTAACGCCTTGGAAATAGCGTCGTTGATCCGAGCTCAGCTTTGATCTGCCCAAAGGGTCGACATTTCGCCTATGAATCGTGGCAGAGAGATCATGCTGGTCGTCGGCGAAGCCTCTGGCGATATGCATGGGGCCAGCCTGGTCAAAGCGTTATTGAAGCGAGATCCAAATCTCACGTTCTTCGGCGTCGCCGGCGACCAGCTGCAACGAACAAGTTTCGAGACCCTTTTCACCGTGTCGAAACTGACCGGAATGGGGCTCCTCGAATTGGCAGGCAACATCAAAAATATTATCGCGGCGTATCGCCTTTTGCGCCGGACGTTGCGGACACGCAGACCGAGCCTTCTCATCCTCATCGACTTCCCGGAATTCAATTTGCGACTGGCCAGGCTCGCTAAAAAGCTCGGTGTGCCGGTGCTCTATTACGTTAGTCCCCAGGTATGGGCGTGGCGCCGCGGACGGATCCGGGAAATCGCCCAGGTAGTTGACAAGATGGCGGTGGTGTTCCCGTTTGAAGTCGAGTTCTATGAGCGACACCACGTGCCAGTCGAATTTGTCGGCCATCCATTGCTGGATGTCGTGCGGGTGAGTCAAAAACGTGAGTCTATCTTGAGCCAACTCGGGTTGGACAAAGAAAGGCCGGTTATCGCATTGCTTCCGGGGAGCAGGCGAAAAGAAATTGCTTATCATTTGCCGATAATGGTTGCTGCGGCCACCGAGTTGAAGCGCGTTGCGCAGACGGAGTTTTTTTGTGTCAGAGCCAATACCCTAGATCGAGCGGAGTTGCAGAAAGAGCTGGATCGCGCGGGCTTCGTGATACCTATAGTCGAAGGCGGACGCTACAACGCCGTGAATGCCGCGGATCTTGTCTGGGCGGCTTCCGGCACCGCCACCTTGGAAACAGCGCTGCTCGAGAAACCGATGATCGTGGTTTATCGGGTTTCCTGGGTCACGTATTGGCTTGCTCGCTTGTTGGTCAAGATCAAATATATCGGCATCGCCAACATTATTGCTGGAAGGCCGATCGTTCCAGAATTGGTTCAATCGGATCTGTCGCCCAAACGGCTCGTGCAGGAGAGTCAGGCGATACTCAATGATCACGATGCCCGCCGGACGATGATCGCAAACCTCCGTATGCTCAGAGAGCAACTCGGTGCCCCGGGGGCCGCCAATCGCGTCGCCGAACTGGCCGTCTCATTGATGGCCCCAGTCAAAGCATAATTAGATTGAGACTCGCGTGAAAACCTATCGACGCTTACTGCCCTTTTTGAAGCCGTATATTTGGCCCTACTTCGCATTGGGCATCGTTTGCATGCTTGGCTATAGCGCCACGGACGGCGTAATCCCATTCCTGGTGCGGAGTGTGTTCGATGATCTTTTCCAAAAAAAAGATCCGACCATGCTGCGCTATGTTCCTTTAGCCATTATTGTAGTCTTCAGCGCGCGCGGTCTGCTCAACTTTGGCCAGCATTATTTCAGTGATTATGTTGGCCTGCGCATTATCAATGACGTGCGCAACCGGCTCAATTGCCATCTGCAGTATCTGTCGTTGGCTTTTTTTTACCGGCACCCAACCGGAACACTTCTCTCGCGGGTGGGCAATGACGTCACTCTCTTGCGTGCCGTGCTTACGGATGCGCTGGCCTCGCTGGTGCGAGACAGTCTCTCAGTGATCGTGCTGATCGGCGTTGCCTTTTACCAGGATTGGGTTTTAGCCTCGATCGCATTTTTTGTATTTCCCGCCTCGGTTCTGCCGGTGATGCGCATGAGCAGGAAAATCAAGCGGTTTACCAAACGCGGACAGATCAGCACGGGTAACTTAACCGCGCTCTTGCAGGAAAGCGTCCAAGGCAATCGCATCGTGAAGGCGTTTGGCATGGAAGAGTATGAAATCAAACGTTTTACGGCCGAGAACTTTCGTCTTTTCAAGCAATCGGTTCGGGCAAGCCGAATTAAGGCGGTGGTCACTCCCACGATGGAATTTTTGGCTTCCTTCGGGATTGCCGGAGTTGTCTGGTACGGAGGTTCGAGCGTCATCGGCGGTGGTCGAACGCAAGGCGAGTTCATGGCCTTCATGGCCGCAATGATGCTCATGTACCAGCCGTTTAAATCTCTTGCCAGAACCTACGCGGCGGTTCAGCAAGGGATTGCCGGGGCGGAAAGAGTCTTCGAGATCTTGGATACGCATGCCGATGTGCAGGAACGTCCCGGCGCCCGAGCGGCTCAGAGGTTCACGGAATCCATCGAATTTCATGATGTGAGCTTCGGTTACGGTGAAAAGCTGGTTTTAAAGGATATTAACCTGCGTATTTGCGCCGGTGAAATGGTCGCGCTCGTCGGGATTAGCGGTGTTGGCAAAAGCACTATGGCCGACCTGATCCCGCGCTTTTACGATGTTACGGCCGGCGCCATTACCATGGACAACATCGATATCCGAGATCTCACGTTGCGAACGTTGCGGCAGCAAATCGGCTTGGTAAGTCAGCATACCTTTCTGTTTAACGACACGATACGCAACAACATCAGTTATGGCGATCCGGAGCGCAGCATGGATGATATCATGGCCGCCGCCGAGGCGGCCTATGCCCACGATTTCATCATGTCGTTGCCGAGGGGCTATGATACCAACATCGGCGAAATGGGGCTGCAACTTTCCGGCGGTCAAAGGCAGCGGCTCGCGATTGCGAGGGCACTCTTGAAAGACGCACCTATTCTCATTCTCGACGAGGCGACTTCGGCTCTCGACGCCCAGTCAGAACGATCGGTGCAAAATGCTCTCGATAACCTGATGACCCGACGGACCACAGTAGTGGTGGCTCACCGGCTGTCGACGATTCGTCGCGCGGACCGGATCGTGGTTTTGGTTGGCGGAAAAATCGCTGAACAAGGTCGTCACGAGGAACTGATGGCGCGCAAGCAGGAATACAGCCGCCTCTACAGTATGCAGTTGCTCGAAGATGTCCAACCGGTCGAACCAAAGATCATGCACTGAACTATCGTCGAGTGATGGGCTATTTCATTTACAATGTGTTTATTACACTGTCTTTCTTGGTCGCCTTGCCAGTTCTTCCACTGCTGCTGTTGGGAGGAGAACGCTTCCGGGCTGGGTTCGGGCAGAGACTAGGGTGGTATTCAATCGACAGTGCGGTTCTGTCCAAGGCTCAACGACCGCTCTGGATACACGCGGCTTCGGTCGGGGAGGTCAGGTCCGTGCGCGCGTTGAGCGAACAACTTAGGCGGCGCTTTCCTGATCGTGCTATCATCCTATCCACCTTGACGCATACGGGAAACCTGACCGCGCGTCAAAATCCAGCGATTGATCGAGTTATTTATTTGCCCTTAGACCTTTGGTGGACGGTGCGACGAGCACTGGCTGTTTTCGACCCAGCTGTGTTGATTTTTATCGAGACTGAAATCTGGCCCAATTTGTTGCGTCAAGCTCATCGCAAAGGGTTGCCGACCATTCTTCTGAGTGGGCGCATTTCCGAGAAGGGATATAATAATTACTGCCGGCTCGGATGGTTCTTCAAAAAAGTGTTTCGATTGTTAAGGGCCTGTGGCATGCAGTCGGAAATCGATCGGCAGCGGATCATCAGGCTGGGGGCAGCGCCCAGTCGGGTCTCGATCACTGGCAACCTAAAGGATGCCGCTGTGCTGAATGACGGAACTGCGCGGGACGACATCTGCGGGCAAAGGCCGGCCGGCAGCTGGATTTGGGTCGTAGGTAGTTCGCATCGAGGGGAGGAAGAGATTGTCTGTGCGGCGTTCAGAACCCTGAAGCAGCAATTCCCGCGGCTGCGCATGATTCTAGCGCCACGTCATCCGCAACGTTTTGCTGAAGTGGAAAAACTGTTGGCTACCAGCGGAGTCTCATATGAAAAGAAAAGTAGCATCGGAACCAAGCACGAGTTCCAACACGACGTCCTCTTTTTGGACACCATCGGCGACTTGGAACGTTTTTATGCCGACGCCGATTTGGCATTTGTCGGCGGCAGCCTGGTAGATGCAGGGGGGCATAATCTTTTGGAACCGGCTCGCTTGCGCAAACCCGTTCTCTTCGGTCCCTATACTTCGAATGTGGAGTTGCTGGCGCGGAAGCTGAAACAAAATGGCGGCGGCTTTGAAGTACGAGGCGCCGAAGATTTAGTGCGTGAAATAACCGGACTGCTGTCGGATCCGCAAAAACGCCGGCTAGCTGGTGATAAGGCGTATGAAGTCACTGTCATAGATGACACCGTGATCGATCAAAGCTTGAACATTGTCGCCAGCTATCTCCCCGCGTCCGCCGCTACCTAGTTGGTCGGCTGTCGCCATACACGTTTAGGGTCTTGATGAGAAGCGTTGGCATTCAGCGCGTTTGGCAACGAAGAGGAGCAGCGGGCAAACTTTTGTGGCTCTTGCTTTTGCCCGCCTCGTGGGCTTATCGGTTCGCCGTAGCATTCCGCAATTTTTTATATCGATGGAAGTGCGCTCGAGTTCACGCACTGGACTGTCCAATAATCAGCATCGGCAACCTATCGGTTGGCGGGACCGGAAAAACTCCGGCGACCTTGTGGTTGGCGCGACGCTTGATGGAACGCGGATATAAAGTGGGTATTCTCAGCCGCGGCTATAAGCGGAAAGG
>JAJONK010000555.1 GCA_021323355.1 Deltaproteobacteria bacterium | reverse complement strand
ATTGTCGCCACAAACCAGAGTCATAACGATGCGCGTCCCATCGCCCAGCAACGGCTCCAGCAGCCTGCCTGGTCCGACCGGGCCATCGCGCGCCTGCAGTGGCGCCCCGGCATGCTCCTCGGCGCCGATGCCGCCAAAAAACTGATTTAGATATTGCACTACTCTCATCGTTCCCCTCCCTCTCAAAGCCGATCCGAGTCCGGGATGCTACTAATAAACCAGAGATCTCATGCGCGACGCACCCTGCTGGTTCATGACGCCAATGATATTCGAAGCCTCAATCGACATTGGCCCCTCCAGAAGTCGCGCCATCTCCGGAGTTGCCGTAATCACCCGGTCCACGCGCGGGATTTCCCATTTGGTGCCGTTGCCGCCGTTATAAACAATCGCGTTTACTTCGGGAAAATTAAACAGCAGCGCCGACTCAACCCGGCGATCTCGCGACGAATCGGAAACCATTACCGCGGTGCGTATGCCCATGCCCTCAAGCAGGCGCGCCGTCTCCGCAAGATCGGCATGGGGCAAGCCGCCGCCGTATTTGGTTAGTACCGCGCCGTCGGCGCGAAAGTTCCACTGGATCAAATTGGCAGCCGCCCGGCAGTGACGCTCCCGATCGAATTGGTCCGAACCGGCGATGGTTGCTATCGTTCCAACGAAGTTAATTTCCCGAGCCTGATGACGGCGGTAAAGCTCCAGAATGACCGGATGATTTTGATAGAAGTAAGTCTCGGTTCCGCCAAACCAGGAGTTGAGCGATGGTACGACAGCTCCATCGAGCCATTCGTCGGGATGTAGCACCACCGGCAGCATGCCATCGGTATTGGCGCCGTAGAGAATCGGCTCGTCGACACCGGGTTTGCGTTGGCGCGAAAAAATCTGCCCGACATAGGCCACGCGTGAAAGGTCACGACGATCTTGCGACGAAGGATCGATGGGTGGAAAGCTTTGCGTCGATGCGGGAGCTTGATCGATGGCGCACCGAGCAATCTGTACAGCAACCTTCAAGGCGGCCAAGCGATAAGCCTTTAACACCACTTGGCGGGACAATCCAGGCTTGGTATGGGGAATGATCAAGAGATGTTGTAAAGAGGAATAGTCGCTTGCCGCGACCACCGGCCCGCTCATTTCCAAAACACGTCCGGTGGCGCTTCTCCCCTCGCCGGGTGACATCTCGGCCAGGATGGACACCGCAGAACCGGCAAGCACGTGGGTAGTGCCCATGCCCGCGGTGGTGGGAGCACCGAATATTCCGGGAAAATCAGAACCCGAGCCCGGCGCTTTCGCGCGCGGCTCAACGATGTCGAAGATCGGTCCGGCACGGCAACTGTCGCCCGGTCGGACTATGTCGAAATCGACAGCCGCAAGCGCCTCATCTTCAAGGACAAGCTGGCGCAGTTCGCCGGCATTGACGACCAGCAGTGTGTCCTCGATCCGTGTCTGAGAGGCGAAGCGGATTTCGGTGACTGGATGGCGTGCGAGAGAGAGCTGCATTGACTTGTTCTTCGGTGAATAGCTGCGCAATTAGCTCAAGTCGATCTTATCGCCCGGGCCAATCCGGATGTCAACGCGATCAGCGCTTAGAGTTTTTGCGCCTGCTGACTTTTTGTACGATGATAACAATGATAACAAGCGTCTATCGGCTTGATTGCGAAAAACCGCGCCTATGATTCGCTTTTCACCCAATCCAAACCGGGCACACTTCGTTCGCTGGTATGAATGGGACGACGATCCTTTTCGACTTGCTCGCAACCAGGACAAGCCGGTGATGCTTTTTCTCACCGCATTCTGGTGTCGCTTCTGCCAGCGCATGGACGAGGAAGCTTTTTCCGATAACGAAAACACCGCGCTCCTCAACGCCTATTTCATTTCGATTCGCTGCGACAATGCTCAACGACCCGCCATCGACATCCGCTACAACCGTAACGGCTGGCCGACAATTGCTTTTATGACCGCTGACGGAGACCTGCTCTCCGTAGCAAACTATCTTCCGAGCGAGCAGTTTGGCGATCTCCTGATTCGCGTGTACACGGCTTATCACGAGAAGAAAGATCAAATTAGCGTGCTCCATCGAAACGCTGAAGAGAGAGGCCTCGATAGACAACAATGCATGAATGAGCGTCGGCCGGATCTTTCAGCCATCGAGAAGATCGCCAATCAAATCATGGAGCTCGCAGACCGGGAATACGGCGGTTATGGCCGCGGCCAGAAATTCATCCAGCCGCAGGTCAATGCGTTCTTGCTCGCTCGTTATAAGTCAACCAAAGACCCTCGGTACCTGGACCATGTTTGTCTAACGTTGGATCGCATGCGCGAGAGTCCGATGCGCGATCCCGTAGCGGGCGGCTATTTCCGCACCTGCTCGGGCCGCGACTGGAGCCGGCCGCATCGCGAGAAATTGCTCACGGAACAGGCCGGCATCCTGGCAAACTGCGTGCGAGCGTTGCGAATTACGCAGCTGCCGGTTTACGCGCACATGGCCGAAGAATTGATTGCCTACTTGAACGCAAACCTGTTCGACACCGCTACGGGGGCTTTCTATGGCTGCGAAGATTTTCTCCGAAAAGAAAACAGCGAGGCGTCTTCCAATGAAGAATTTTTTTCAATTCTGGATGGCTGTATTTATATCGATGCCAATGCG
>JAJONK010000554.1 GCA_021323355.1 Deltaproteobacteria bacterium | reverse complement strand
CACATGATCGATCCCAGGTATGGGAAGCAGTTCGCTGATCTGCTGAAAGCCGATTTCCGCCTCTCCTCGCGCGACCACAGCGCCGACTCGCTCACCGCCTTCAATGCGCCGGCACTTGCTCAATACCTGATCGGCTATCCCCAAGCGTTGAAGCAGCTCGTTGGCCAGATATTCCCCGCTTACGCTGCTTGAATAGGCGATCGAGTTCGCTTGCAAAAGCGAGCGCGTCAGGGCGTCCACGGTGCTGATGTCCGGCTTACAAGCTCCGGCGCGCACCGCCATGCCGATGGCTGAGCGTGCAACGGGAGTATAGCTTTCGGCAATTATCAGACCTTCCTTGATGAATCCAAGTAGTACCGCATCCGCCACGATGACAACGTCTACGGGGTCACCACGTCGTAGCCGATTCGGGATTGAGGTCTCCCCCGTTCCAATGGAGGTTGCGGCGGTCACGAGCTTCTTCTTGGTGACGAGTTCGAGTCGAGGAACGAGCTCAAGATAGGCCGCGGTAAAAGCGCCTGAGGTCATGACCCGTATTTCATCTGTCATGCTATTCGTTGTAATCATGGTAGTCTCAACTTTCGACATTGGTGTATTCGTCTTGCGTAGTACCACCAGTATCCCCAAGCCTACGAGCGATCAAGCTATTTGGGAGTGAATTCAAATTGACGTTGGCTGTGTTGTTTGAAATGACAGGCTATCTATTTATATTAGACTTCTAAACCGGAATTAAACCTTGTTCGGTACGCCGAAAAGAAGAAATCTACTTAGCACGAAGAATAGGAGCTAACCCGATGGCAATGATTGATGCCGATACTCATGTCGACGAATCCGAAGACACCTGGAAGAAGTTGGAGGGTACAACCTACGCGAAGTACATTCCGGTGACGATTTCGATGCCGCCGGATGAAGCCAAACGCGCCGGCTATAACCCGACCAATAGCCGTTGCTGGGTTGTGGAAGGCCGGCTGCAGAACCGTGCGATCCGCGATGAAGTCAATCATCCGCCACGGGTCCTGCGAGAGCTCCAGGATATCCCCGGCCGGCTCGCGCACATGGATAAGATGGGCGTCGACGTGCAAGTTATCTTTCCGACGTTCTTCATCCGCTACAATACTATCAACGCCGAAGCCGAATGGGCGCTGACCACGACCTACAATCGGTGGCTCGCCGATAAATGCGCGCAAACCAAGGGGCGGCTACGATGGGCGGCTGTGCTACCGCTGCTTCAGCCGGACAAGGCTGTCGAGGAGCTGCGTTGGGCCAAAGCGAACGGCGCCTGCGGCATCTTCAAGCGCGGCTTCGATCTCGACAGGAATGTCACCGACCCGCATTTTTTTCCAGTTTACGAAGAAGCGAGCGCGCTCGACCTGCCTCTATGCATCCACACCGGCCATCCGCTTCCGGCGAGCGAGTGGGACAGAGGTTTTCCGATCATGTATTCCTTTACTCAACTGGTGAGCTCGGGTCTTGCGGAGAAGTTCCCGAAACTTCGGTTTGGCCTGATTGAGTCGGGCGCCTCGTGGATTCCCTATGCCATCTCGCAGTTGGGAGCGTTAAAACGGCAAGCGCTGCGCGGCCAACAGACTCGATTGCCGCGCCTGTTTGAACTGGAACCGGAACTGTTCCGCGTCAACCGGCTGTTCGTCACCATCGACCCGATTGACGATATCGAGTCTTTACTAAAATTTGGCACTGAAGATAATCTGATGATCGGCACCGACTACAGCCACACTGATATCTCCGCCAACCTGAGCGCGTTGGATGAAGTCCGCAGCTGGGCTGAAGAGGGCAGGATCAGCAACGCCCAGGCAAGCAAGATTCTGGAGAGCAACTCGAAGGCGTTCTACGGACTTTAGAATAAAGATACCCTGCTGCTTGAGGTTCTCCTGGTGATTTGTTTTACATCGCGGGTCCTTTCCCGCATAGGATCAGCAGACGTTGAACGGCTGAACGGATAAGCTGCCGAACCCCGCTTTGTCGGTCGATACGGTTTCCGCTTCGGCCCAAATCGCTTTCCGGTTTTAGATCGTTTCTCCGTGTTTCTAAAAGATCGATTATTTATTGCAGTTCGGAACAGAGGTAATCAGAGATTGACGCCGGCTACGGTCATTCGATATGTCTCTAAACCTGAGCCGCTGTAGAAGTCCGCAACCGGGGCAAGTGAGATAGAAGCGCTGAAGCTTCTCGACATTAATTCCAGGCGTTCTATGGCCTATGAAGAAATCTTCACTGCACCCTGCCTCAACGAGCTATCGCAGGTGCAACGCCTGGAGCCAAGCCTATTTGCAAACGGCCCCCATAGCGCGAGGCCCGAAAATACGACATCCAGCAAAGGAATTGAGGCGAGAGCGAAGGAAGCACGGTGTATAGAAATCAGGAGAGGAGTCTAAACGATGAGAGTTAGAGCCATTGCCATATCCTTTCTCTTCTTTGTGGTTCTTTTTGCCTCAGGCTACGTGCTGCTGATTCGTGGCGCTGCGGCGACGGCCAATCCTGATCTCTTCGTTTTCCCCAAGTATCAGTATGGGGCCGCGGATAAAGTTTGGGACGAGATTATGGTCGGGATCGCTAAGGCAGAGGCTGACTACGTGCGCGCGGTTCTGCGTCGTGGCGGCGTCGCCCCGGGATACAAGCAG
>JAJONK010000553.1 GCA_021323355.1 Deltaproteobacteria bacterium | reverse complement strand
GCTCCTTTCTGGGCTTGATCAAACTTCGACACGCAAAAAGATCGCCTCACGGCATTTCAAACTTAAAAGCGTCTGGTCTAACGGTAAGTACGGCACAGTGCGCTATCCTCACAACCTTCTCGGTCACGCTGCCTAGAAGCGTGTGTGATAAACCGCTTCTTCCGTGACTGCCCATGACGATGATATCCGCTTGCCTGTGCTTCGCTTCACCTACAATGGCATTAGCGGCTTGACCTTCTCCAGTATGTTTTTCCCAGTCGACATTCTCTAGCTGCAAACCGGACAAGAAAGCTTCCCATTCAGGCTCCATCTCTTCGGGTGAAGGCAATGGCATCTGCACGGTCACGCCCAGCTCATGAGCGTATCGAGTGGCCAATGAGCGACGCGAGTCCAGAACATGAAAAAAAACCAGGCGGGCATCAAAGCACTTACCAAGCACGAGCGCCTCCTCAGCGGCCTGTCTAGAACAGGAAGAGAAATCCGTAGGAATCAAAAATGTTTTGGCTTCGCGACTGAGCGGCTTCTTCGCCACCATTACCGGTATCGGCGTTTTGCGAAGTATCCTCTCGCTGGTACTGCCGAGGAGCTCTTCAGAGCCAGACGTGTCACCAACCACGATCAGATCCGCCAGACAAGCCCTTGCCGCAGTAATCAATTCAACGAAAGGCTTGCCCGTTCGCACCTCATATTCCGGATGCAGGTGGTCAAACTCTGGGCTTTTCGCCAACGCCTGGAGTCGAGCACCTACCTTCTGCACGATATCTTCCAACGTGTATGGAGAAGTCAGCGGATGCGACAACCTTTGAAATGCATCGAGCGGCTCGACTACATGAACGATTAGAAGCGCAGCGCCACACCGCTCGGCTACGACCGCCGCCGATCGCATCGCTGCTTTTCCACCGACACCGAGATCATGGCCAACGATAACCCGTTTCGGCTGTTCCATATGAATCCCTTCTCTGACGATTTTATTCATCCGAAGAAAAGTTGATCTCCTGGCGTGGCGGATCCTTGCCAAAGCGCCATTCGGATATGGTCAGAGTCCGCCGGCATACTTGGTCAAAGAACGTTTTGCCGAATGTTAAAGCGCAACTGACGTGCCACCTAATCTTTCACAAACCAGCCGGACTTCATTCGATCGTATTAGCGATTTCTTGCGAATGCAAAAAATGCCGGCAGGATTCGCAACTCTGCGGTCAACAATACAGCCGTCAACCGAAAGCAGAGCGCGGCACTGGTGGGTGTGACGCCGCTAAATTGGGACAGCGGCACGATGCGAGGCCGTCATGCGAATTGGGAGGCCCCCCTCAACGGCTGCCGGTTTACGGCTGGCGAACGGTATATTAGTTGCTTTTGGATTCGACCACTTGTAACGAACTTGAGAGAAAACCGCAGTTCGCCAGATTATAGCTATGGCATTCATCAAAGCTTTTCTGCAGTGGCTTTTTCGCAGGCTCTACCGCGTCAGCATCGAAGGTCTCGATAATTATAAGGAAGCGGGCGATCGGGTTCTTATTGTCGCCAACCACGCCTCTTACCTGGACGGAGTACTCCTGGCCGTTTTTCTACCGGACCGGATAACCTTTACAGTAGACAGTCGCATAGCTAAAGCCTGGTGGGTGCGTCCCGCACTTGCTTTGGTGGATTTCTTCGCGATAGATACGACCAACCCGCTATCGACCCGGTCGCTGATCAAATTCTTATCCGAGAACCGTAGGGTCATGATCTTTCCGGAGGGCCGTCTGACCGTTACGGGCGGCTTGATGAAAATCTATCAAGGTCCTGGTTTACTAGCTGACAAATCGCAAGCTCTGGTGCTGCCCATCCGCATCGATGGCACGCAACGTACGCCTTTTACGCACCTGGGCAGTAGTATTAGACACCGCTGGTTTCCGCGTATTACGCTATCGATACTGCCGTCGCGCCGGATTTCGCTGTCCGAGCAGTTGCGGGGGCGCGCCCGGCGCAATCGGGCTGCCACAGTCCTAAGCGACATCATGAGCGAAATGATGTTTGCCACGGGCAATCACCACCGACCCTTGTTTCAAGCGCTTATCGATGCTCGCCGCGTTCATGGCGGACGACACGTCATTGTCGAAGATATTGAGCACACCCCTATCACCTATAATCAGCTCATCAGCCGCGCTTTTATTCTTGCTAAACTATTCGCGCAGAATACCGCGCCGAGAGAATATGTCGGATTATTACTGCCCAACACAATTGCCACCTTAATTGCTTTCTTTGCACTGCAACTGCGCGGCCGGGTCCCGGCAATGCTGAACTTTACAGCGGGCGCTCAGGGAATTATGACCGCCTGCGAGATCGCGGGCATACGCACGGTCTATTCCTCACGCCGCTTTATCGAGGCGGCTAGGCTGGGCGACAGCGTTGCGACAATGGAACCACACATCGGTGTCATTTGCCTGGAAGATCTGCGAGCCAAGATCACTATCCTGGACAAGCTCATGGGATGGCTCAACGGATATTTTGTCGGCCGCCTTTATCGACGGTTACCCGACAACACCGGACCCGAAGATCCAGCCGTGGTACTTTTCACTTCTGGTTCCGAGGGCCTGCCAAAAGCGGTAGCTCTGTCACATCATAGTTTGCTTGCTAATTGTAGCCAGATCGCCGCGCGTATCGATTTA
>JAJONK010000552.1 GCA_021323355.1 Deltaproteobacteria bacterium | reverse complement strand
GAGTTGTCTAAATTACCCCTAGGCACAGGAGGGCTTTCCGGTAAGTGATGGATGAAGAGATGGGTACGTTGTTGACTAGCTGGATAAACTCCACTGCTTGCAAGGTCGAAATTTACGGTCTCGTTATTCGTTCTATTAACAGCGTCATGGTCAAAGTCTTCCGCTCTTAACTCAATCGGTTTCCCATGCGGCGTTCGGCGCGTCGCGCGCTCCCACGCTTGGCGATGCTGCGCCAGAGCTTGGGCCGAGGTCGCGCCTTTTTCGGCGACCATACGTTCGAGGGTTGCGAGCCAATGAAGATAGTAGGTTTCGCCTGTGTCGGGATCGCCGGCAGCCTGCGCCTTTTTGATCTCCTCGCCAAGCATCGCCGACCACTCGCTCCAGGCGAACAGACCTTTTTGATAGAGCGCCAGCGCCATGGCAAACGAGTGGGCTTCCCAGGGCGCGCGAAAGACCGGGCCGTTGTCGTCTCGTGGTATGCCTGGAACAGCTTCGGCGACGCGCCGGGCGGCTTCCGGTTCGATGGACCGCGGTTCAGACATGTTCGAGATAAGGTTCAAAGGCTTCGATGGAGACTTTCAATTTCGGGTCCGTGTCCGCGCCCCAAAGCTCTTGAGCGTCGAAGCGCACGGTATAAAGCCACTGCGGATCCTCGCCCTTCCCGGAAGCTACGGAATCCGGAAAGATGTGCGAGCCATGCAATCGCTCCACCACGCCGACACGGCCTCGCGCATAGCGCGGCAGACGCGTGTGCGTCCTTGGATGAATATTTTTCGTGCGCACGCGATCGCCGACTTTGAATTGCGCGGGCGCCGGCGCCGGACGGCTGTACGATCCACGTTTCGTGACCTTTTCCACATCGGCAAGCGTGAATGGGCCGCGAGTTAAATTTTTAGCTGGACGCAGCGCCCGACCGGCGGCGACTTCGTCGGCGTCGATGAGGCCGCGCTCGATCAGCAGGTTTTGATTGCGCAGAAACCATTTCTCGTAGTAGGAGCGGGTCAAATAGAACGACGGCGCCATCAACTCAATGGCGTAACGGCTGGTATCGATCGTCCAGGCGCGGAATACGCCGATGGCACGGCTCATCGCCAGCACGCGCCCCTCCCAAGGATGATGAAATACCGGCTCGTTGACCTCGGGCTCGACTTTGCCAAACCCGTCCATGCCGCCCATATCGTGAACGCCGTCCATCAGGCCACCTCGCTTGGTTTCTTCGCCAGGCCGGCGCCGATCATGCTGTCGCGCGTGACCAATGCGGCGAGCTGAGCCTCGCTCCAGCCCTCGGTTCCCGCCGGCCGCATCGGCACGACCAGGTAGCGTGTCTCGGCGGTGGAGTCCCAAACTCGTATCTCGGTTTCGACCGGCAGCGCAACGCCGAAATCCGCCAGTACCGCGCGCGGCTCCTTGACGGCGCGCGAGCGGTAGGCAAACGATTTGTACCAGGCCGGCGGCAGGCCGAGCACGTCGGTCGGATAACAGGAGCACAAGGTGCATACGACCATGTTGTGCAGCTGCGGCGTATTCTCGACAGCGATCAGATGCTCGCCGACATTTCCCACTTGGTGCGCAAGCGTAGCAACCGCCTTGCTCGCGTCCTCGAGCAGCGCTTGGCGAAACCCGGGATCGCTCCATGCCTTGGCGACCACCTGGGCGCCGATATGCGGCCCGATCTTGGTTTCATAGAGCTCGACGATGCGATCGAGCGCAGCGCTTTCGATATAGCCCTTCTCGACGAGAATCGTTTCGAGCGCGCGTACCCGCAGCTCCACGTCGGAAAGATTGGAGCCTCCGCTATGATCGTGATCATGTTTAGCCATAGGCGAAATATAGCCAAGAAATCTGGCGTTGTGCAATCGGAATTGAAAGGCTGCATGAGACAATGCAGATCTTTGCGCCGGAGCAATTGCCCCGTAGACAAGTTTTTTTGATTGCGATAAATGAAGCTTGTATTTCAGCGTTCTGTGCGCCTTCTCTCCATCTGGTTGCGAGTTCCAAGATCGCGGCAATGCCGACGTGAAGCGCGGACCCTTTAACAAACCCGGAAAAGACACTGCACCAAAATGATTTCTGGAGCGCTCGAAGGTTTTGTTTGCATCGACGTTAGCGGACACGTCGCGGGGCCTTATGCGGGAAGCCTCTTAGGCGATCTCGGCTGTGATGTGATCAAAGTGGAACTGCCTGGCGGCGGCGATACTCACCGCGGGCGCAATCCAAAATACGAGGGGTATGGGCCGAGCTTTCGCGCGCTTAATCGCAATAAGAAAAGCGTCACCCTGGATTTGCGACAGAAAAAAGGCCGCGAGATTCTGTTGAAGCTGCTAACCACGGCTGACATCTTTCTGGAAAACTTCCGCCCGCCGACAAGGAACAAACTAGGGCTCGACTATGAAGAGCTGGCGAAGATAAATCCCAAGCTGATTCACTGTTCCATCTCCGGCTACGGCCAGAGCGGCCCCTATCGCGACAAGCCCGGCTTCGACACTATCGGTCAGGCGCTCAGCGGCATGATGAGTCTGGTCACCGATCTCGATGATCCCAAAGTCGCCGGCATCTCGTTCGTGGATCACTGCGCCGGGATCTTCGCCGCTCACGGGATTATGGCCGCTCTCTTGGCTCGCGTGAAAACCGGAATTGGCCAGTTCATCGACGTTTCGCTTCTGCAGGTCGCCACCGCTTTCATTGAATCGCACGTGGCGGATTATCTAAACGGCGGGGAAGCCGTCTCGCGCGAGAATTTTCCCAAAGGGCGGATCTATAGTCTGCTCGATTGCGACCAGAAGCCCTTCATGGTTCA
>JAJONK010000551.1 GCA_021323355.1 Deltaproteobacteria bacterium | reverse complement strand
TGCAAACCTAAGTGGTAACCTGTACAGTAGGAGTAAACGAAGCTTGTTGCCAAGTCATTACACCTCGGCGCAGCTTTACGTTCATGTGCCCTCTCGATCCGAGGCGCCACTCCTGGGGCAACACTGTGTCTTTGTTTTTCTTGAAGCATGAAGAATCGGCAATTGAAACGTGATTTGCAGGTTGCTCAAAAAGATCCAGAGGTGAGGCGCGCGAAAAATCGACGAGCGGCGGCGTACTCTTCAGTACGTCAAAGCGAGGCGATCGAGAGGCACGAAGCATCTGGATCTTTTTCAGCAACCTGTTAAAGGACGGAGGATTCAATGGCAGGATTGGACCATCTGCGACTGCTTCAGTTTCGCGCCGGCTATAATCTGCCGGTTCACGCGGCGGTAGAGCACGGCATCTTCGCCAAGCATGATCTTGAAGTTGAATTCGCTTACACTCCTGGTTCCGATTATCTCATCGAGGCGCTCCAGACCGGCAAGTGCGAAATAGCCCACCCGGCAGCCGATGATCTTGTGGCGGCGGTGGAAAGCGAACCTCATAAGCACCATAGCGAAATCGATCTATTTCTCTTTATGGGACTCCATAGCGGTCTCTTAAGCCTGATTGCCGCGCCGGAATATCCTGACGTCGAGTCTCTTCGGGGCAAATTACTTGGCGTGGATTCCAGACGCACGGGTTTCGTCTTCTTGTTGGAAAAGTTTCTTCGGTCTAAGGGATTCGGACTCGCGGATTACAGCGATAAGCAAATCGCAGCGACTTTGCTGACCTCGCCTTTTGTGGCGGATGCTTTGGCATCCGGCTGTCATCTCTTGGCCCAAGGCGACCAGATTCTACCTGTCTATCAAGCGACCTGCGGCGCCGCGAGAAAGGCTTGGGCAAGAGATCACAACGAGGTCTTAGTGCGATATATCAGAGCCTATCTGGCAGCAACGCGCTGGTGTTTCAATCCGTCGAATCGCCGCGCTTGTTTGGATCTGCTCAAAAAACATAGCGGCCTCGACGAGAAGCGTGCGGAAAATACATTAGCCACGCTTTTAGAGCCTGACCGAGGTCTCTATCCCGATGCTAAGCTCAATATTCCTGGGCTCGCCGCTGTCCTGACGTTACGGGCTGAGATGGGCTATCTGCAGCCGCCTTTACCGCCGGCGGAGAAATACATCGATCTCTCTTATTATCGGCGCGCGGCCGGCGTCGCGGAAGCGAGTTGATCGCGACGCCGGCATGGCGCCGCGCGTGCTTACTTTCCGATAAACTGATTACTGTAAACACCGGCGGTTGAGACCTTTCCGGCGACGTCAAAAAACTCGTTGGTGATCTTGACAGTCTTTTCCATCACATCAGGCTTCATGTAACCGTATCCCGACGCCAGCGATTCCGCGGGAATGAATACTTCCTCCACGCCGTTTTTGATTTGCAGTCTTGTCAGCTCCTTGTCCAGCTCTGGTTTGAGCTTCAACAAGATTCTCAGCGCCTCTTCCTGGTGATCGCGAGTGTATCTTAGACCCTCCATGGTTCCCTCGACGTAGGCGCGAATCATTTCGGGCCGGAGTTTGATATCCTCTTCCTTAACTACGAGAGCGCTGCCGTAGATATCGAGGCCAGCATCGCGCATGTGGATTCGTTTTAGTCGAATCCCTTGTTTAGCCGCAGTCATCTCGGCCACTTCATCGTTCGAGGCGCGGAACATCGTGATGAAGTCGGCTTTCTTGGCCAGCAAAGCCGCCGGCTGAAGAGGCGGTGCGGTCTCCTCGATCTTGATCGACTTGAAGTCTAAGTTGTTGATCCTGGCAAGCGCCGGCAGCAGAAACCATTGCGCCTGTCCAGGGCTAATGGCCCAAGATTTTCTCTCGAGATCTTTGAGAGACTTAATGTCGGTTTCGTCGCGCCAGAGAACGGTGACGGCTATGTAGCCGAGCTGGGCAACCGAGACAATAGGCGCGCCTCGGGATCGGCCGACTATGGCAGTTGAAACATTGGCGAAACCCACGTCAGCCCCGCCCGCAGCGATGGTGCGGATCGTATCCGCTGAACCTGTTCCGGGCTGAATGGTGACGTTCAGGCCGCGCTTGGCGTAAAAGCCTTTCTCCCAGGCAACGAACCACGGCGCATGATTTCCTCCAACGATAAAATCGAGCCGGATGGTAACCGGAGTCTCTTTGGCTTTCTCAGCGGCACTAAGATAGACGGGGGAGAAACTCAGGCCGCCAATGACACTAAGCAAAGCCAGTAAAGAGGCTGTCTTTAGCTGCGGCCCAATTAGTTTCATGATTGTCTCCTAACAGGGATATGCGGTACTTCGCCTCTAACCGGCTTCATAGATGATCATGCCCGTCGGCGTGGGATTGAAACCGTTGCAGGGGTTGCGCTCCTGCGGGCAGTTAGACACTGCCACCAGCAGGTCCATTTCTGCTCTGAGATCGTAGAAGTCGCCCGGGCGGCTGGTCGGCTCTTTGATTTCCATCGATCCATTAGCCTCGACCTCCACCCGCATGAACGGGACGAAGGCGTTGGGAATTTGTCGCCGGTCGAGCCCGTGGGGAGCGAGCGCCATGGCGAAGTTGTCACGGCAGTTGCGCGTCCCGGGCACGCCGTAGCGGATGCGGTTCAGCTCTTCGCTGCACATGGGGCCGTAGGCGTAGCTTTCTTCGTTGGAGTAGCCAGTGATGGTCATCATCGGATTGCAGGTGACCGAATAGAGTACGTCTCCCTGGCGCAGCTCGCGCCGCTTGTTCAGTAGCAGGGTGTTGCCCATATTAAGCTGTTCCGTCAGATCAGATTTGTTGAAGCAAACCAGATCCGGCACCTGTTTGCCTTCGATATCCACGAACCGCAGAATCTGCCCGCGGCTCAACGTAAAAGCAGAGTACTCTTTAGCAGGGATGATCCATTCTTTAACTATCGTGCCCGGTACGGGATACCGTCGTATCGCTTGGTCGTTCGCCATGGTTCGGCCCTCTTGTGCTTTTTAGCAAGCGTAGAGAACATCAACACCGGAGTTGGAATTACCCAGTCATTACTCCAAGGCAAATCTAATGTCCAGTTTTGATAATCGCAAAACGAAAACAGCTAAGAGCGGCGTTGGTGGTCAAATTTTTTGCATATTCTTTGAATCTACTGTGTGGTGTTGAGGTAAAGGTATGAGGAAAGAGAAAAAGGGAGAAGTCAGGTGTTACTCTCAACCCGCATCTCGACCTACTGCTTTCCCCGGCTCAAACCAGCCAAACCATTTCACCTTTTGGTCAGCAGTGCCGCTGAAGCACCTGAATGCAAACGTGGCTAGCGCCCGCGGACTGATGCGCGCGAATCCGATCGGTAACAGCAGCTAAATCACCCCAGGCGACGATGGCGTCAACCAACCGGTCATTGCCGCTGTTGGTTAGGTCCGCGTCGGCAAATCCGAGCCGGCGCAAATTATTCACGTAATTAGGTAAGGCGAGATACCTGGAGGTATGCGCTCGCGCGATCTCTCGCGCTTTGATTGCATCGGTTTCAAGTACGACGGCCTGTTCTACCGCCAACACGCGATCGCTGCCCAGGATCTCGCGGGCGCGCGCGGTGTGTTCGGGAGGGACGAAATACGAATGAGCGCCGTCGGCTCGCTCGGCCGCCAGCCGTAGCATTTGAGGGCCCAGTGCTGCCAACACTCTAATGGGTTTGATACTGGGAGCAACGGCGCGGTAGGGAGCGCGATCCATTCCATCCAGATATGTCCGCATAGAAGCGATAGGCTTGCCGTAAGTATGGCCTCTTAGCTGTTCGACAAGCGGAATGTGGCTGACACCCAGACCAAGCAGAAACCGTCCTGGGTAAGCTTCAGCCAGAGTATTCTGTCCGGCGGCGGTGGTTACCGGATCGCGAGCGTAAATATTGGCAATGCCGGTGGCCACGACTAGTCGGCTGGTTGCGCTCAGAAGTATGGCTGCATTCGTAAGCGATTCACGGCCGACACTTTCGGGAAACCAGATCGCTCCGAACCCGAGCTGTTCGAGCTCCGCGACAGCGTCT
>JAJONK010000550.1 GCA_021323355.1 Deltaproteobacteria bacterium | reverse complement strand
TCAATCAGAGACCCGAAACTGTAATCTAATTCCTGCCAGGATGATTTCTCTGCCGGGAAAATGGCGCCAGCTGCGCCAATCGTTCACTCACACGCCCCAAGCCGTTCGCTTTGTCTGGCGCACCAACCGTTGGGCGACTGTGGGATTGGGCTTGTTGACATTGGGTGGCGCTTTATTGCCAGCGAGCCAAGCCTGGGTGGGAAAGCTCATCGTCGACGGAGTGGTCGCGTCGATCCAAACCGGCCAGGACGCCGAGCAGGTAAGAAGAGTTTTTATTTATTTGCTCCTTGAGCTCGGTCTCTTAGAAAAGTTTTTATTTATTTGCTCCTTGAGCTCGGTCTCTTCCTGCTCAGCGCAGCCTTCAATCACGGCCGGCGCCTGATTCAACAACTGATTCAGCTCCAGCTCGCCAATCGGATTCGCGCCGAGATCATCGGCAAAGCGCTGACTCTGGATCTGGCTTATTTTGAAGATTCTGATTTTTACGACCGGCTGCAAAATGCCCGGCGCGATGGCGGGTACAAGCCGGTGGAATTGATCAACGACACTTTTCTAATCGTGCAGAACTCTATCACCTTGATCTCCTTCGCCCTCTTGATGCTCCGTTTCAGTCCATGGCTAGTGGTAGTTCTGCTGGCCACCAGCATCCCATCGTTCATCGCCGAAACCCGCTACTCGGAGCGCGGTTTTCGCTTGCTCACCCGCCGCGCTCCCGAAACGCGCCAAGTCAATTATCTTTCACGCCTGCTGACCGAGGACACCGCAGTCAAAGAGATCAAGCTGTTCAATCTCGGCGGCACCTTGCTCAATCGTTACACCACACTGTTCGACAAGTTCTTTGAGGAAGACAAATCACTGGCCCTGCGCCGGGCCACTGCGGGATTCGGCCTGGGACTCATCGCCACTTTGGGATTTTACGGCTCCTACGCCTGGATCGTCTGGTATACCGTGCAGGGTAAAATCTCCTTGGGCGATATGACGCTTTATCTGGCGATTTTCCGCCAGGGGCAATCGACGTTTCAATCGATTCTCTCGGCGGTCGGCAATATTTATGAGAATAATTTGTTCATGGCAAACTTCTTCGAATTTCTCTGCCTCGAGCCGCGCATGAAAATAACCGGACAAAAACGCAAGCTGTCGCTTCCGCTGCGCGGCGGCATCGAGTTTCGCGATATCGGTTTCCGCTACCCCGACAGCGAGGAATGGGCCCTGCGCGGGGTCAATCTCATCATACGACCCGGCGAGAAGATTGCGCTGGTGGGCCACAATGGAGCCGGCAAGACCACCCTTATAAAGCTCCTGAGCCGGCTTTACGATCCCACCGAAGGCAGCATTCTGATCGACGGCATCGATATCCGTGATCTGGACCCTCTAGAACTGCAGCAAAGAATCGGCGTGATCTTTCAAGACTTCGTGCGCTATCACCTGCCCGTCAGAGAGAATATCGGATTTGGCCAGATCGATGCGATGGATGACGTCGAACGTATTGCTGCCGCCGCTCAAAAAAGCGGCGCGCAGGCCGTGGTCGAAGAACTTCCGGAGGGCTATGAAACCATGCTCGGGCGCTGGTTTCACGATGGTCACGAGCTTTCTCTCGGCCAATGGCAAAAGGTCGCCCTGGCGCGCGCCTTTATGCGTGACGCGGAAATTCTGGTGCTCGATGAACCCACCGCATCGGTCGACGCGCGCGCCGAATACGAAATCTTTCAAAACTTTAAAGCGCTCACGGAGGGGAAGATGGCGATTCTTATTTCTCACCGTTTTTCCACCGTGCGCATGGCCGACCGCATCGCGGTCATTCAAGAAGGCCGCATTGCCGAGCTCGGCACACACGACGAACTTCTGAGCCGCGCGGGCACCTATGCGGAGCTCTTCAGCATGCAAGCGGAAGGCTATCGCTGAGTGTCGTCTTCAAATTCAGGATTTCCTAGCCTTCAACCCGTAATTCGACTTAGAACCACCAGCTTATTTGTCGCTCGAGATTGCTTCGTCCCACTTGACACCCCGGATGGTAGCGGGCAAAGCTGGATTTAGCAGGCTATGGTGAAAAGAGTTCAATCGCAGGAGGAAACAAATGGAAGAGAGGAAATGTCACACGCTGGTCGATGGTAAAGAATGCGGTCTCGACTTACTCCTGGTCGAGCGAGAGCTTGAAACCCAAGTAGAAACTTACGAATGCGCGCGGGGTCATCGCACAGAGCACCTGTTTGCCGAAGTTGTAAAAAGAACGTGCACCTCATTTGTCGATGGCAAGGAATGCGGCCTGCCGCTCGCTCTGGTGCAGCGAGAACTCGAAACCGCAACAGAAGTATACGAATGCCCGTTGGATCACCGCACCTATGTGCCACTCGAAACGGAAGATATCGATCCTGAGTTCTCCATATAGTCCTTGAATCCCTGTTCCATCGTGTATTCCGGTTCCCAGCCGAGATACTTCTTTGCCCGGTTGATATCGAGGTGCTGGGTGCGTGAGACTGGCGGCGTTCCCGGAACGATTTCGACCGAGCACTTCGGGAGAAGCTTTTGCACGGTGGCGACGATTTCCTCGAAGTGCGTGACTTTGCCTTCGCCAATATTAAAAGTGTTTTTCTCGGGCTGTGGAATAGTCGCCGCCATATCGACGGCGCGACCGAGATCCTTGCAATAAACATATTCGAACGCCATGGTTTGTTCCTCGGGGATCTTCGCCGTCTCGCCTTTGAGCCCGCTCATGAGCAATGCTTGGATCTTCTCACCGCCGCCTGAACCAGACCAGAAATGGCCAAGTCCGTAAACATTGGCCGGTCGGATGACCATCAATTCAAACTTGTGCACCCTCTGATAGCCTCGAGCAGGAGTTCTCTCGCGACTTTGGAGTTCCCGTAAGGCACACCGCTGCCCTTATGGAAGTCCTCCGTGACCGGTTCGGAAGCTTCTTTACGCCAGTCGTAAACACCGAAGGTGCTGATGTGCACCATTCGTTTCACACCGA
>JAJONK010000549.1 GCA_021323355.1 Deltaproteobacteria bacterium | reverse complement strand
GTGGTCATCTCTTCGCCGCACTGAAAGTAAACTTGCCCGCGTTCGATCAGCTTCATCGGCCGCGGCAGCTCGCCCAAACGCCCTTCCATCTTGCTGATCAGATACGGTACCCAACCGCAACCTGCCTCCAAAAACGCAATGCGCAGGTCGGGGTATTTTCCTATCACGCCTGAGAACATCAAATTGGTGAACTGGCGCATCTGCGGCCAAACATGAGCCAGTGTCGCGGCTTCATCGCGCCATAGAAAGAGATCGTTGTTGCGTAGCGAATTTTGTGAGTGAACCGCCAACATGCAGCCCAGCCGGTTGGCCTCTTCGTACAGCGGATGAAACTCCGGATGACCTAAGGGCCGCGGCAATCCGTCCGCCGGAAGCACCCCGCCCACCATGCCATAGTCTCTAACCGCCCGCCGCAGTTCCGTGACCGCCGCGTCGATATCCTGCAGAGGCAGAACGGCAATCCCCTTCAAGCGGGGTTCATCACGCAAAAAACGTTCATAAAGATAGTCGTTGTAAGCGCGGCTCAGTTCGACAGCGAATTCGGTTATGCCCACCTGTCCGATATGCATGAAGCGTGTCGGATAAACTACTGCCGCCTCGATATTCCCCTGCTCTAAAGCCGTTCGCCAATCCTGCAGCGAAGGAATCAGGAATGACGATCCGGTGCCGGACCGGCGGCCCGCCTGACGATGCCAGCCGTGATGCGGCAACAGAGGAAAGTAAAGCAGAGCCTCGCGGCGTTGCTTGTAATGGTCCGGCAAGTATTCAAAGACTTCACTTTCGACTTCACGGATGTGCCCGTCGGCATCGATCATCTTCCACTCAGGCATGTACAGCTCTCCTTTTCTTCGATTCTTTTGTCGACAGTACTACGGAAACTTAATAACACTTCAGAATTCGAGTTTTGTTGAGCCGGGCACCATTGAACGCGTGTCGTTAGGCTGCGGCGTTTCCTCTTCCAGCATCACTCGTTGAATCTGTAAAACCGGGCGACGTTGTCGTGCAGCATTTTTTGCTTCGTAGTATCAGAGAGATCTTTTCGATCACGAATCGCTTTGACCGTGTGCGGCCAGTCGCCATCCCAGTGCGGATAGTCGGAGGAATAGAGAATCGTATCTTCCAATCCCCAACGCATCGCGTCGGGAATTGTCTTCTCTTCGCACTCGACGCCAAAATAAATCCGCCCGCTCTTCACATACTCACTCGGCAGCTTGGTCAGATACGGCGCTTCGACGGCGCCACGCTTTTCCACTTCCTCGTCGAGCCGGTCCATCATGTAGGGATGATGGTCGCGATCAGCGCCATCATCTGCTCAGCCGGATGATCGATGGTGTGCGCAGAGAGAAACTTACGAAAGCGCTGGCCGCCGAGCGAATCCGCCGACGTGCCGGTGTGAAAGCCGATGCCGACGCCAAGCTGCTGCGCGGCGGCGTAAATCGGATCGTAAAAGCCATCGCCAAAGTCGGGCATCTGCGGTAGGTAGGTCGGCAACACGCCAGCCAGCGCGCCGCGTTCTTTCACCGCGCGCGTAAGCTCTTCGGCGGCGGCGGCTGGATCTTGCGGCGCCAGCAGCGCGACGAATTTTAACCGGCTCGAATCTTCCTTGCAGAAATGAAACAGCCAGTCATTGTAGGCGCGCGTAATTCCCGTCGCGTAATCTTTTTCGTGCAGCGCGCTCACGTGCAAACCCGCCGTCGGATAAAGCACCATGACGTCAATGCCGTCTTCGTCCATAGCGGCCAATTGATCTTCCGGTCCTTCCGGTTTTTGCCCGAGCTTGCCATGCAGATCGCGGTCCCACTCGTCGTTGGGAAACAAATTGCGGCGGTGCCAGCGCGGTTCCAGGAACTCCCTCATGCCGGGCACAGACTCGCGCACGTGGCCATCCGCATCAAGAACTTTGTAGTTAGCCATATCCTACTCCTTTCTCTAGTTGTTTGGTTTCATTGAACGCACGCCATCCGCACCGCCTGCACGCTCCTTTGCAACCCTGAAATAAGGGTAGGTTCCGCCTTGAAACCTCTATCTAACGATTCGGACTCCGAACAGCGTCAAGAAACCCGCCTTCGATAATCCTCCGCACAATCCGATCGTCAACCAACTCTTCGACTCTAATGCTTCCCACTTTGGGATTGTGCACTCGCATCAGGCGTTGAAGATTACGCAGCCCCTCCAGTGAAGGATAGGGTTTCGGTTCGACGCCACGGATCAGATCCTGATAACCGACCTCAGCGCTGGCAGCATCTGGAAGACGAAGGCGCGCCGTCATTGTTTTCAGCACCGCCGCCTTGTTGGTGGGAGCCAAGCTAAAGTCGATGCCTTCGAGCAAACCCTTAAGGAAATTCTCGATTGCGACGGGTTGTTTCAGGAGGTATGAGCCGGACGTCACGATTCCCTGCCCGGCGAAAGGGATATTCGCGCCGGCAAACTCGGCGATTACGGGAAACCCCTTCTGTCTGAGCCGGTGGGTGAACACCCCATCTAAGAGGGCGGCATCGATGCTTCCTGCTTCAAGGGCTTGGCCAGTGTTCGTCTGATCTCCGACAACTAGAATAGAGATCCGATCTCGCGACGCCTCGAGACCCAGGTGCTCAAGACCTAGCATGGCGCCCATCCAGACGGTGCCGCCGATACTGCCCACTCCAAGCCGCTTTCCGCGAAGTTCCTCCGGTCGACTGATCCCAGGTCTCGCAACCAAGTCGTAGGTCAGACGGTTCGTCAATGCCGCGATTACCTTGAGGTCTGCGCCGCTGGAAACAGCCCCGAGTGCGGCGGTCGAGCCGCCGTAGACCATCTGCATTTCTCCCGCCAGCAATGCGGCAATCGCTGGTTGGGACACACGAGTCAGCACCAGCAGCACCTCGAGGCCATTTTTCCCAAAGAATCCCCGTTCCTGGGCGATCCACAAGGGAGTCACTCGAGAATTCAACGTGGAAAGGCCGACATAGATCTTCGTCTGCGGTTGCGCAGCGCCGGCTTTAAACCAAACAAGGAAAAAGACAGCGGCAATCAACAGCTTTCTCATGGTGTTTTGGATCATCCGCCGATTGTATTTGCTCTACAAGCGGGTCCTTGAAATCCAATGCGCATGGCCATGGCGTTATGTAGCATGCCGAAGTTCTTCGACCCGAGGCGCTCGTCTCCTGGTCTAGTGCTGCAATCATCCGAGCTAAGCAATGGCATCGGCGAATTGCTTGGTATCGGTATACTGTTGGAATCGCACGACTCTGCCGTGGGTCACGCCCCAGATATGGGCGAACTGCGCGCGGACTTCTCTACTGCTTTCTTTGTGCCTGCCGCTGTAAGTGCCGAGCACCACGATGTGATTCCCGGCATCCAGCCATTCTTCCGGCATCACCTTGAAATCCGCCCATTCCGAAGCAAGTCTCATGAAAACTCCTTCGAGCACCGCCTGTGGGCCGCGATAAGGACTACGATCGGCGTAGATGAAGTTTTCCGCCTCGCGCCACTCGATATGCTGGTGCATCTGGCCAAGCACCGAAATAACATCGCCCTTGCTGAAAGACTCGTACATGCCGCGAATCACCGTCATATTCTCCTGTGACATACTGGCCTCCTTGAACGCACACATGTTTCGCTCTTAGGCCGTAAGAATCTCTTTATAGATCCTCCCTAGTTGATATCGAAGGCATCTGCAACCGCACAATGCATGCCCATGTGGCGCATATTTTGCGCAGCTTTGATGACACGGTCGTTAGAGAGCTACCTCTTAAATTCGAAGATCCTGGCGGGCGTAATTCGCCCATTTCAATGAGAGCTAAAAACAATCGCACCGACAGTCTCGATCTCTACGTGCAAATCGACGGGTGACGTTTTGAGCAAATACGATCAACTGCTAATATAATGGTCGCTTTATTGCTGAAAGGAAGTCCGGTTATGATACCGACGATAAGAGTCGCAGCTGCGCTAGTTGTACTTTTTGCTCTCAGTGCTTGCCAGGCAATGACCGGAAGAACCGCCGGCCGCAATATCGATGATCTGACGATCACGACATCGGTCAAGGCGAGGCTGGTTGCGGACAAGCTGTCGAATTTCACGCGCATTGATGTGGACACGGTCAATGCCGTCGTTTCCTTAAACGGGCTGGTTGAATCGGAGCATGAAAAAAGAAGGGCGGAAGACATTGCTTCCTTGGTAGACGCGGAAGACATTGCTTCCTTGGTAGACGGGGTAAAGCAGATAGTAAACGACCTTCAGGTGCAGAAAGAACCTGCGCCTAAATCCGAGTGAGTCCTTTTGTCGAAGTAAACCGTGGAAGCACGGTCATTGTTGCCGAGATCGATGACTACTATCCGTTCACGCGCACTCGGGATAGATTTCGATTGTTCATTAGACAAGCGAAATTCGTGAGGACTGGTTCACTTACTGGCGATGGTTAGACCTGCTCTTCAAGAATCTTTGGATTTAGTTTCCCCAGCTCGTTTCTTTTTAAATCCTTAACAATCCTGATCTGCTTGGGAACTTTGTAATCGGCCAGGTACTCTTTGCAAAATTTCATCAGATCAGTTTCACTGAACCTCTTCTCCTCCCGTGATACGACATATGCCTTGATTGCTTCGCCCCATTCGGGATCCGGCTCACCGAAAACCGCCGCATCGACGACATCAGGGTAGAGCAGGAGAATCTCTTCGATTTCTTTTGGTGCGACGTTGATGCCGCCGGTTTTGATAAGATCTTTCATCCTGCCGACGACATAAAGATAACCATCGGAGTCGAAGCGGCCGATATCGCCGCTGTAATACCACCCATCGATAAATCGTTTCCCCTCCTCTTCCGGATTATTGTAGTAGCCTTGACAGACGAGAGGTCCGCGCACCCGGATCTCGCCTTCTTTTCCGGTCGGGACACGATCATGGCGCTCATCAACTACGTCGACTTCAACTCCCCAGATCGGTCGCCCCGACGAGCCAATTTTAGATAGCTGCTCCTCTGGCCGCAGAAACGTCGCCTGCCCCGCATCCGTGGAAGCGTAGCCTTGAAACACATTGGGTGTCACGCGCCCGATGAGATCTTCGACCATCTTGCGAGTGAAGGGAAGTCCAGCCTTCCGTAAAGCACGGATCGAACGGGTGTCGTAGAAATCCAAGTCAGGCAACTGCAACAGGCGGTGACACATGGTCGAGGCCAAACCCAGTGAATTAATCTTTTCATTCTGCACCAGTTCCAGTGTCTCTCGCGCATCAAACCGTTGGCGCAGATAGACTGTTCCGCCGAAGAACAGATGGGCCAGTACGGTGCTGCGGCCGGAGTTATAGTAAATGGGCACAACCGACAGCTCCTTGCTAAATTCATTGCAGCCTCTTCCGATCGCCGAGTTCATACACTGCAGCGCATAAGTCTTGTGATTCACCAGGCAACCTTTCGGAGTGCCGGTTGTTCCCGCTGTCAGCATAATCATAAATAGATCTTCATCCCTGACATCGGAAGGGTACTCTTGTTCTGGTCGACCGTGCATAATTTCGGCGATGCTTGCCGTTGAAGCGCCGGCACCTCCCCAAGAAAAAGCCCCTAACTTCAGCCCATCGAGCAGCTCCGGGGTTAAGCCGGAGTCATAACCATTGTCGTACAGCAAAAGCCGGCAATCGAAGAATCGCAG
>JAJONK010000065.1 GCA_021323355.1 Deltaproteobacteria bacterium | reverse complement strand
CTTTTTGACCAGCCTGAAACTCTGAAAAATGAGAAATATTTTCGATTTCCGTATAGCCAAACAGCTCGGCGAAGTGGCAAAGAAAACTTTCTCTTACGTTATGTACGTTTGGATCTTTGCCCAGTTCCTTGGCCATAGACGTTACATCGGCCCAGCTCAGGCCGCAGGGAATAATTCGATCGAAATAGCTGAGATCAGTGTTCACGTTCAGCGCTAAACCGTGAAAGGTAATGCCCCGGCGCACGGCGATACCCATAGCGGCGATTTTTCGGTTATCGATCCAGATGCCGGTATATGGCGGTCGGCGCCTGGCTTCGAGGCCGAAGTTTCTGAGCGTTTCGATCGCCGTCATCTCGAGGTTTTTGACATAGCGATGCACATCTTTACGCAATTTCGAGCGCAAGCCGATAATCGGATATACCACCAGTTGACCAGGTCCGTGATAGGTGACATCGCCGCCGCGACTAGCGCGATGCAGCGGCACATCTTGCGCGGCGAGAACATTATTGAGGTCACCGCCGCGGCCGATCGTATAGACATGCGGATGTTCGACGAAGAGAAGAATATCGGCAACCCCTTGCCGTTGTTTTAGCTCGATGAGTTGTTCTTGCCGTGACAACGCTGCGAGGAAGTCCAACCGGCCCAGATCTTGGTAAAACAATTGCGCCATAGGTTGCTTTAGTCTTATCCACCGCGGCCGGATCTTTCAAGGTGGAGTGGACCGGCAAGTATAACGTTTGACAGGGAATATAGTGACGGCTAGATTCTGCCAATCCTTTAAACCCGTTCAAACATATGCCTCAACATCCATTTAATCCAGCATGGTTTGTCCGTAAAGATCTCGACGGTTTTTTCGGATTGATGATCGATAATCTGATTCAGCTAATCCTGATCGTCAGTCTATGCCGCGAGCTGATCCATCTTCCCGACGAATATATATTCGGCAAGATTTTGCCCCATATTGGTTGGCAACTTATTTTATGCCTGGCAGGCGCGCCAGCTTGCCCGCCAAACGGGTCGTGAAGATGTCACGGCGCTGCCTTACGGTATCAATACCGTCAGTCTGTTCGCGTTCATTTTCTTTATCATGATGCCGATCTATCAGGAGACTAAAGATCCGGTTTGGGCATGGAAAGTCGGTCTGGTCGCTTGTTTTCTTAATGGCGTCATCGAAATCGCGGGAGCCTTCGTCGCCGATCGCGTCCGTAGCGTAACACCCCGGGCGGCGTTACTTTCAGCTTTGGCGGGCATCGCGATCACTTTCATTTCGATGGATTTTACCTTCCGGATCTTCGCGCAGCCTTTGGTGGCGCTGATTCCATTGGCACTGATTTTTATCGCCTATTTCTCACAGCAAAAATTTCCGCTCGGGCTGCCCGGCGGAATGGTGGCTGTCGCCGTGGGAACACTTTTGGGATGGTGGCTGGGAGCTGTAAAAGGTCCGCCGCCCAGCATCGATTTCGCTTTAGCACGGCCCGATTTCACCGGCAGTTCCTTACTCGAGGCGCTGCGCCATCCGGCATTTTTGAATTATCTTTCAGTGATCATTCCAATGGTTCCTTACTCGAGGCGCTGCGCCATCCGGCATTTTTGAATTATCTTTCAGTGATCATTCCAATGGGAATTTTCAACGTTGTTGGATCACTGCAGAATATCGAAAGCGCGGAAGCCGCCGGAGATCGCTACCGAGCCTTTCCGTCGCTGCTGGCCAATGGCGTGGGCTCCGTGGTGGCGGCTTTGCTCGGCAGCGTTTTCCCGACCACAATTTACATCGGCCATCCAGGCTGGAAGCGGCTCGGCGCGCGCTCCGGGTACTCCGTTTTGAACGGTCTTTTCATCGCCTTGATTTGCCTCACCGGAACGATTCAAGCCGTGCTTGCGTTCATCCCGCTGGAGTCCGGCATCGGTATTCTTCTCTATATCGGCGTTATCATTGTTGCCCAATCTTTTCAGGAGACGCCCAAGGGACATGCACCGGCAGTGGCGCTGGGGATTGTGCCGGCATTGGCCGCATGGGGGCTGTTAATGGTCGAGACCGGTGTGCGCGTCGCGGGCAAATCGTTGCATTCAGTCGGACTTGCGCCTTTTGGCCAAAACCCGGCGATGCATGGCATGATCTCGCTTCAGCAAGGGTTTATTTTTACCTCGATGATTCTTGCGGCCATTGGTGTTGCCTTGATCGAAAGACAATTTAAAAAAGCGGCTGGCTGGTCCTTAGCTGCAGCGGCTTTCTCCGCGATCGGCCTTATCCACGCCTACGAATTGACGCCCGCCGGCGTAGCCGCGCGTTTCGGCTTGCTTGAAGCTCCTGAGTTTGCAGCCAGTTATCTACTGCTCGCCATGCTATTCTTGGCCTTCTCGTTCGCTCCAGGTAAACAGAGGAACACCAACGCGGATTCTTCGTAATAACAAAGGCCCGGCTATTGCCCCCTCTATGGGTGCGGTAAGCTGTAGGGCTTGCTATTAACGTGAGTGACTTCCCAGAGACTATTGCGGTGCTGAGTAATCCGCGTGATGCCGCAGGGATCGAGATGAAATGACCGATAATTGTTTAGATCGGTTCCAGTCACCCGGCAAACGACGCCAAGAATAGGAAAGTTATGACTTACCACGACCACATTATGATCTGTTTGATGACGCTGCGCGATGCGTGTCAAAGCGTCCCAGGCTCTCTCGGCAACATCGGCGAGCCTTTCTCCGCCGGGTACCTGGAGTTCCGCGGGCGCGGTTCTCCAGCCCGTTAGGAATTCGGAATACTTCTCCTTGATCTCGTTAAAAGTCAGTCCCTCCAATTCGCCATGGTCGAGCTCACGTACGTCATCCTCGATCATGACCGGAAGATTGTGCGGGCAGGCCCACTTCGGTGAGCCGGCGATCACTCGAACCTTGGCAGCGGCCTTGAAGATTCCAATCTGTCGCCCCATGGCGAAGCAAGACGATTTGCATCAGTACAGAGGCACAAATCAGATTTCTTCAAGAGGCCCGGAATTAATTTCAATCTTGGCCTTGGCTTTGAGGTCGTCTTTAAACTTTAACAGGATCCGCTGGCGGGCCTCGGCTAATGCCTGTTGCATCAGTTGGCTCTTATCCTTCTCAAATTGAGCGATGTCAGCCGGTTGAGCCTCTTTGAAGGCGAACACGAAGGCTGCGTCAGCTTGCGTGAAAATCCTAGCGAACCATCCGGTTTCCTCCAGCTTCAGTTTCTTATCACGAGCAAATTTTGCAAGGTTCGGTTCTTTTTTGACTTGATCGAGCGAATCGTTAGCTTGCTGCACGGACATTTCATAAGCCTTTGATTCTTTCAGACCTTTCTCGATTTTACCGCGGACCGCGTCCAGCGGCGGAACAACTGCTTCCGTACGTTCTTTTGCTTTGAGAACATAGTAGGCATTCGGTCCTTCGATGACTGAACTAACCTCCTTCGCTTTCAGTGCTAGCGCGGTCTTGTAGAAGTCTTGCGTTGGGCCAATCTCGGGCAATACTTCTCCCTCGCTGAACAGCCGGGTTGTCTTTAGCGATAAGCCGCTCTCTTGCGCGATCTTGGCGAGATCATTGCTCGAGGCCGCTTTTTCGCGGTCGCGATCCGCGATCTTTGCCGCCTCGTACTTTCCTTTTTCAAGTTTGAGCTCGCGGGTGATAACCGGTTTCGCTTCGACCAAGCTCAGTGTTTTTTCTTCCTTGATATCTTCGACTTTGACGATGTGGAAACCCACCGGCGTTTCGATAGGCTCGCTAATTTCTCCTTTAGCCAACGCGAATATCTGCTTGTCCAGAGCTTCCGGCAATTGTCCTTGATTGAGCCAGCCGATCTCTCCACCTTTTTCTGCGCTGGGATCCTGCGATTCCTTTTTGGCTAATTCGGCGAAATTCTTTCCTCCACGCGCCTCTGCGACGATTCGATTCGCCCGAACTTGAGCAGCCTCTTTCTGTTTAGCGTCTGCTCCGGCATCGAAACGAACCATTATGTACCGGACCTTTGCCTGTTTGGGCGTGGTAAACTTAGTTGCGCGGTTGGCGTTGTAGTAATCCTCAACCTCCTTATCAGTAAGCTGCACCGGGCCGGAGAACTGTTCGAAAGAATAAGGGATGTATTCTACTTGAACTTTGAGCGGCTCCTTGAGGGATTCCTTGTTACGGTCATAAAATTTCTGGACATCTTCGTCAGGGATCTTTACCTCAGATAAGTTGTCGCTGACTGAAAACCGGATAAACTGCAGATTGATCTTTTCCTGTTCGAAGCGATAGCGCTCGCGCACCTCGGCTTCAGTCACATGCGCCGCGTCGGCGAGAACTCCGAGTAAGCGCTGGATGGTAAGCTGTTTTCTCTGATCTTCTTCGAACTGCGCTGGAGTCAGCCGATTGGCACGCAGAAGCTGTATATAGCGCTCCTTGTTAAACCGGCCGTTGACATGGAACTCGGGGACTTGCGCTATGGCATGCATGAGTTCTTCATCGGTGGCGCTGAGACCTAAACGGCGAGCTTCCTGAAGCACTAAACGGGCCTCGATCATCTCTTCCAGCAGCGATTGCTTGATATTTAAGTTTTTCAGCAGTTCCGGCGTAAAAGAGCCTTTGAACATTTCGCGGTAGCGTTCCACGGCGCGCTGGTAGTGCACTATGAATTCTCGCTGCGAGATGCTTTCACCGTTTACTTCCGCGACGTGAGAGGTGACGCCGGTCGGCTGTTGGGAGCCGCCGTAGAATGCGATAAAAACGACAATAATCAGGCCCAATAGAATGGTGATGATCCAGGATCGTTTCTTTTTTCTTAGAAAATCGAGCATGCGCGACAAGCCTTTCAGCGTTAGGTCGGAAGAGCGTATTTGAGAGAAGAATAATGATAGGGAAAGGTCATTGGCAATGCAACTCACCAGTTTCTACCCTGTTGAAAAATTTCATTTTCTTGCTTGGTCGTGACAAATCTGCTATTTTTACGCTGCTTTAGTCTTCTCTTTTCGCGCCTAAATAAGGAGTGATGATGTTCGATGCCCTGTTCGGGGTGTTTTCCAACGATCTTGCGATCGATCTTGGAACCGCCAACACACTGATCTACGTCAAGAATCAAGGCATCGTTTGCAATGAACCATCGGTTGTTGCCGTCCAGCAACGAAATGAGCGTGGAGGCAAAAAGGTTTTGGCCGTCGGCGCGGAAGCGAAACGCATGCTCGGCAGGACGCCTGGCAGTATCGTCGCGATCCGGCCGTTGAAAGACGGCGTCATCGCTGATTTCGAGATTACTGAGGCAATGTTGCGCTACTTCATTCAAAAAGTTCACAACCGGCGAACTTTGGTGCGACCGCGGATCATTGTCGGGGTACCTTTCGGCATCACTGAAGTTGAAAAGCGCGCTGTGCGGGAGTCGGCGGAATCGGCAGGCGCGCGTGAAGTCTACCTGATCGAGGAACCGATGGCTGCCGCTATCGGATCGGGCCTGCCGATCACTGAACCGACAGGAAATATGATTGTCGATATCGGCGGCGGCACTACTGAGGTAGCTGTCATTTCTCTGTCGGGCATTGTTTTCTCGCGCTCGGTGCGAGTCGGTGGCGACAAAATGGATGAAGCCATCGCTCAATTTATCAAACGCAAATATAATCTGCTGGTCGGCGAACGGACCGCCGAACTGATTAAGATAACCATCGGGTCGGCGTATCCGGGCGATGAAATTCAAACGATGGAGATCAAAGGGCGGGATCTTGTGGCTGGCGTGCCAAAGACAGTTGTTATCACCGATGAGGAGATTAGAGACTCACTGTTGGAGCCCATCAATCAAATTGTCGAGGCAGTTCGACTTTCACTCGAGAGAACGCCCCCCGAATTGGCATCCGACATCGTCGACCGTGGTATTGTGCTGGCTGGCGGCGGGGCGTTGCTCAGGAATCTCGACATTCTGTTGCGGGAAGAGACTGGCTTGCCGGTGATGATGGCAGACGATCCTTTGACTGCGGTAGTGATGGGCGCAGGCAAAGCCTTGGATGAAATCTCACTACTCAGGGAGGTCGCCGTTCACTAGGTTTCGAGACCTGCAATGTCTCCTTCTCCTGCACGTTCGAGCCTTCAATGCTCGCTTTTTTTCGCAAGTACCAAATTCCTCTTAGCTGCTGTTTCTGCATTGTCTTATCCCTCTATATAATGACCGCGGCCGCTCGCGGCCAGCTCAAAAATGATCCGGTCGGACCGCTTCTGCTATGGCTAATCCGGCCATTGCAGATTGCGGCGCATTCAACCACGAGCTGGATCAAGGGATTGCAGGAAAGCCATCTCACGGCGGCCGGCTACAAGGCTGAAAACGAACGGCTCAGAAAACGCATCTTAGAGCTTGAGATGGAGCGAAATCGATTTTTGGAAGCGGAAGCAACCAATCAGCAACTCCGACACTTATTGGATTTCCGCTCGCATTTGCCAGCTGCCGGCATCACAGCATCGATTATTGCCAACAGCGCGAGCAACTGGTTTCAGAGCTGCTCCATCGACAAAGGCACTGCCGACGGAGTGCGCAAGGGAATGTCTGTAGTTACGCCTTTGGGAGTTGTGGGACGAGTCGTGGACGTGGCGGCGCGAAGCGCCAAGGTTTTGTTGCTCACCGATCCCAACAGTGGAATCGATGTCATGGTGCAGCGCACTCGCGCGCGCGGCATTGTGTCGGGATCGTTGGAAAACGGCACGGTGCTGAAATACATCAAACGTACTGAGGATGTTCAGGTTGGCGATCGGCTTATCACGTCGGGTCTCGATGGGGTGTTTCTCAAAGGCTTGATGGTCGGCACGGTCACTAAGGTGCGCAAAGAGAGTTTGGGTTTGTTTCAAGTCATCGAGGTCATGCCGGCGGTCAGTCTTGCTCGCACTGAGATCGTGCTGGTAGTCAGCGCCGAAGGGAGATCAGCCGCGAAATAACGGTTCTGTGGGTCGGACATGAAACTCTCGTTGCTCTTATTCGCCATTGGACTCCTGATGGTTCTGCTACAGACGACTTTCCTCCATTTCTTCCCCTTGGTTCCTGATTTGATACTTGTTCTTTGCGTTTACTGGGGGCTGCACCATCCGACCGTCGGCGCCGTTCTGGCGTCGTTTGTATTGGGCTACTCGGTTGATGTTGTCTCAAGCCCGATTTTGGGCATCAATGCGTTCGCAATGTCATTGGTATTCCTGGCCGTCTACTTCAGCTCTCGTTCAATCTGGCTTCATAATCACCTGGTCAGCGCCGTGGTTGTTCTCTTGGCTTCATTGGTCAAGGGAGTCGCATTAGTGTTGGTCTCCGTGATTTTTCTCAGCACCGAAGGCTTCTGGATGGGGGCCTTACGGTATATACTACTCGAAGCTTTGGTTGCTGCACTGCTGGCTCCGTTCATCTTTGCGCTCTTGCGCCGCGGCCAAACCTATCTCGAAAAGGTCCAGATACCCGGGTTGTATTATTGATGGCTATTCTCGGCGATGTGGCTCGAAAAGATGGCGCCCCGGAACTCCGCGTCCGTACGCGGTTTGTTTATCTTATTTTAATTATCGCTTTTCTCGGAATCATGTCACGCCTGGCGGTTCTCCAGATTGCTCAGGGCGAACGCTATACTTTCCTTTCTGAGAACAACCGGGTGCGAATCAAGAGAGTTCCCGGCACCCGTGGCATGATCATGGATCGTCAAGGCGAGTTGATGGTTGACAGCCGACCATCATTCGACCTGTTGTTTGTGCCCGAAGATGCGGGAGACCCGCAAAGCACATTGCGTCAACTGGCGAAGTACTTGGGGCGACCGGAGCATGAGCTCATTGCAGTTTTCGAGGAGAACAAGAGTCGCGCCGCATTCGATGAAATCATCTTAGGGCGGGATGTGGATTGGGCCACGGTCGTAGCAGTCGAAACACATCAGCTCGATCTTCCGGGGGTTAACTTGCGGGTACGACCCCGGCGCAACTACGCTGACGGCCCGATGGCGGCGCATGTGTTGGGCTATCTCGGTGAGATCGGCCCCAAACAGCTCAAGATTCTTAAAGAGCAGGGCTACGGATCCGGTGATGAGATCGGCCAGTATGGCTTAGAAAAGAGATGGGAGGGATTTCTTAAAGGCCAAAACGGCGGGCAGCAGGTTGAAGTCGATGCCTTAGGAAGGCGGGTGCGGGTGCTGCACGAAGTGGTTGATGTTCCCGGTTATACGGTTCACCTCACGCTGGACCGGCAACTGCAGCAAACCGCTTACGAAGCGCTCAAAGGCAAGGAAGGAACCATTGTAGCGCTGGACATTCACACCGGCGCGATTTTGACGATGGTGAGCACGCCGGCGTTCGACCCCAATCTCTTTGCCCGCGGAATCAAACCTGAAGAATGGCGCACCCTGACAAAAGATAGGCTGCGACCGCTTAATAATCGCGCGATTCAAGGACAGTATCCTCCGGGATCGACGTTCAAAATCATCATGGCGATCGCCGGACTTGAGGAAGGCGTGATTGACCCGGATGCGCGGATTTCTGATCCCGGTTTTTTCCCGTTCGGGAACCGCAGCTTCCGTGATTGGAAGAAGGGCGGTCATGGCTCGGTCGACCTGCACAAGGCAATCGTCGAATCCTGCGACGTCTATTTCTATCAGCTCGGCCAGCGCCTGGGCATAGACAAGATCGCCAAGTATTCCCGCGCCTTCGGGTTGGGCGAAAAAACCGGTGCTTTTCTCGACGATGAAAAAGACGGACTGGTGCCGGACACGGCATGGAAGAGAAAGCGTTACCGTCAACCCTGGTATCCGGGCGAAACACCTTCGGTGGCAATCGGCCAGGGGTATTTAACGACAACTCCATTGCAACTTGCCAATATGATGGCGGCGGTGGCCAACGGAGGGACTCTTTATCGCCCGCGCATCGTCAACAAAGTTGAGTCTGTGGATGGCACAATGGTGCGTGAGTATGGGCCCGAAAAGATTCGCACCATCAATTTGAAACCTACCACCTTACAGCGGGTTCAGACGGCTCTAGCTGATGTGGTGCGAGGCAGAGGTGGCACCGGTGGGGCGGCGCGTTCGAACATGATATCGGTCGCCGGCAAGACCGGCACAGCGCAGGTTATCGAGATGAAGGCAGCTTATCTCAAGAGCGAGCAACTCTCTTATTTTAACCGCGACCATGCCTGGTTCGTCGCCTATGCGCCGGTCGAGAATCCACAAGTCGCCATCGTCGTGTTGGTAGAGCACGGCGGGCACGGCGGTGAAGCCGCTGCTCCTATGGCAAAAAAAGTTTTCGAGAAATACATCGAAATGAAAAACCAGCCAAAGGATCAACAACAGGCTCGGGCGCCAGGAGAGATCGTTGCAGATTGATCGCCGCCTCATTTCACATTTCGATTGGCCTCTGTTTCTTCTAACCCTTGCCTTCGTCGGCATGGGGATCGTGACCATCTATAGCGCCAATTACGACATCGCGGCGGAGCATGCCGGAGGCCTCCCTTCGCGCCAGCTCCTTTGGCTGGGGCTGGGACTCGCGGTTATGTTTACCACCATTGCGTTTGATTACCACTACGTCGATCGGCTGGCATATCCGTTTTACGGGTTAATCTTGCTTCTGCTGATATTGGTTTTCTTTGTCGGACATTCAGGAGGTGGCTCGCAGCGCTGGATTAATCTCGGGTTCTTCAGACTGCAGCCTTCGGAGCCGGCAAAGCTGGCCATTGTCTTGGTGATGGCGAAATACTTTCAAGATAGCGAGCCGTCACGCGGCTATTGTCTACGTGATCTTTGGGCGCCCTTCGCATTGGTTGCGCCGCTAATATTACTAACGCTAGTTCAGCCTGATCTTGGCACTGCGATTATTCTCGGCCTGGTTTTTATGAGTATGATGCTGATCGGCGGGCTGCGAATAAAGTCATTTCTCGGTTTGGCCGCTGCCGGGCTGGCATTTCTGCCAATTGGATGGAATCTCCTGTGGCCTTACCAGCGGCAGCGTGTGTTGACATTTTTTGATCCTGATCGTGATCCGCTGGGTGCGGGATACCACGTCATTCAATCACAGATTGCGATCGGATCGGGAAGGATGTTCGGCAAAGGCTACTTGCACGGTAGCCAAAACCGGCTGGATTTCTTGCCGGCTCAGCATACTGATTTTATCTTCGCAGTGTTTTCCGAGGAGTGGGGCTTTGTCGGCTGTTTCGTTTTGCTTGCCTGTTATTTTGCCATGATGGTCTATTGTCTTAAGCTCTTTGAACGAGCCAAAGATCGATTCGGCGCGCTGTTAATATTCGGCATGGTGGCAATCCTGTTCTGGCATGTGGTGATCAATGTGTCGATGGTGGCGGGCCTGATGCCGGTAGTGGGCGTCCCGCTGCCGCTATTCAGCTATGGCGGGTCGGCACTGGCGTCAATGATGTTCGCAGTCGGCATGATGATAAACGTCAGTATGCGCCGGTACACTTTCTGAGGAGAGCGGGTCCGAGCAGTCCGCTTCGCCAAGCCTAGCGATTCGATCATCAAGACTATAAACGCTCTGGGTGGAGCGCCGGCGGTAAGCTGATTCGCGCTCGAATCAAGTTATCCCTTCAACAATCCCGTATCTTCCTATTGTAGGGCTTTGTCGATTGCGCTGACCAATTTTGCTTTGGGCACGGCACCCACGATTTGTTCCTTTACCGCGCCGCCCTTGAGAATCAGCAGATTTGGGATACCGCGAATGCCGTATCGCGATGCTGTAGCGGGATGATCATCGACGTTGAGTTTAGTTACTTTAAGTTTCCCCTCATATTCTCCGGCAATTTCCTCAACAATCGGCGCGATGGACCGGCACGGACCGCACCACGGGGCCCAGAAATCGACCAGCACCGGGACGCTACTTTGGATCACTTCAACGTCGAAATTGTTGTCGCCAACTTCAGTGATTTTTCCCACGATGGTTGTCTCCTTTTCTAAACGGTCATAAGAAATCTCAGCAGGGTGCGCACGCCAAATCCGGTTCCGCCCTTGGGACAGGTGGCAATGTCGCGGTCCGTATATGCGGGCCCGGCGATGTCGAGATGAGCCCAGGGAATTTCTTCAACGAACTCTTGTAGTATCAGGGCCGCGGTTATCGCGCCGCCGTGGCCGCCACCAATATTCTTGATATCGGCAACGCTGCTCTTTATGTCCTCGCGATACTCCTTAACGAGCGGGAGTTGCCAGAGCTTCTCGCCCGATTCCTGCGCACAGCGCATGACTCTCTCGGCGAGAGCGTGGTGATTACTGAACATACCTGCCACCTGTGTGCCCAAAGCGACCATGCAAGCGCCGGTCAAGGTAGCCAAATTGATCATGTAATCCGGCTTTTGTTTAGCGGCTAGCGCCAAAGCATCGGCAAGAATTAAACGGCCTTCGGCGTCGGTGTTCAAGACCTCGATGGTTTTGCCATTAAGGTAACGAATGACATCGCCGGGCTTCTGAGCGTTGGGGCCGGGCAGATTATCCGTCGTCGGGATGTAGCCAATGACCTCAACTGCCGGACGCAGCACCGGCAACCGACTCATGGTGGCAATGACCGCCGCGCCACCCGCCATATCCAGTTTCATAGTCTCCATAGACTTGGACGGCTTGAGCGATAGCCCACCGGAGTCGAAAGTGATTCCTTTACCGATTAGGGCGATTTTCTTCCTAGGTTTACCCGCCGGCTTGTAATGAATAGTTATGAAACGTGGCTCTTCTTGACTGCCGCGATTAACGGCCAAGAGCCCCGCCAACTTCATGGATTCGATTTTCTTTTTACCCCAGACGTCCACAGACAGGCCGCGGCCGCGACAGTGACGCTCCGCCTGTTCCCCTAAATATCGCGCCGTACTGACCGAGGGAGGCTCGTTGATCAAATCGCGCGCTAGGAAAACCGCGCCGACAGTTTGTTCAGTAATGCGCACCGCCTGATCCATACCGCTGCTGCGACTCAGCCCGGGTTTATGGAGCGTGAGAGTCTTGATCCCTAAAGGGTTCTTGGCGTTGGAGCGGTATTTAGTGAACTGGTAAGAAGCCAGCAATGCTCCCTCGACGATTGCCGCGGCAGCGCCAGCGGGATCTCGTTCGGGAGAGAAAAAAAATCCGATATCCTCAAGCCCAAGCGCAGTGGCCTCTCGTCTGGCCCGGGCTCCGGATCTACGCCAAATTTCAGCATCTACATCCGCCGCCTTACCGAGTCCAATCAGCAGCAGATTTGCTGCAGGGAGCACTCCGGCCGTCGAGTAGAGCAGGCTGGCGCCTTCAGTCCCGGCAAACTTACTTTTCTGGATGCGCTCCTGTAACTTTCCCTTTAGTCGGCGGTCCAGCGCGCGAATGCTTGTATCTTCAAGCCTCTTCTCGGAAACAGGCACCACCAAAAGGTCGGTCTTCAAACTTTCCGGCCCGATGTCCTTGAATCTAATTTCCATAGAGCTTCGGTTAACCTCGTTGCCGAATCAGCGTCATAAACTCATTTCGAGTTTCTTGCCGATTTTGAAAAGCGCCAAGCAACGTGCTGGTGATCACCATCGAATTTTGCTTTTCCACGCCACGCATTCTCATGCAGAGATGTTCGGCTTCTATCACTACCGCGACTCCCAATGGATCAAGCTTTTCCATGATGATCGTCGCTATCTGATTGGTCAATCGTTCCTGAACTTGCAGGCGGCGCGCATAGACGTCGACCAAACGCGCCAGTTTGGAGATGCCCACGATCTTGTGATGCGGGATGTACGCCACGTGTGCTTTGCCGAAAAAAGGCAACATGTGATGTTCGCAAAGAGAAAAGAAGTCGATATCTTTCTGAACGATCATCTCTTGGTAGTTTTCGGTGAAGAGGGCATCGTTGATGACCTTTGCCGGATCCATGTCGTAACCTCTGGTCAGGAAAGTTAGCGCTTGAGCAACGCGGTGCGGTGTTTTGACCAGCCCTTCCCGCGCGCTTGGCGAGGTTGACGATTGAAAGCAATTTGGTGATCGCAAAAAGCTAACATTTAGCCACAAGCAGGTCAAATATTGGTAAGCTCTAACGAGTAGCGGCTAGAGTCTTTTGAGCAACCAGTCAGGGGTGAAACGCAACGCATAAATGTTCAGCATCGTCATGTAGTCGGTTATCAAGAGCAGGCCGACAATCACCAGCAAAATTCCTCCCGCGATATGAAATGCTCGAATATAGCGACGAAATGATTGTGAGAATCGCATAAATGAATTGATGGCCACCGCGCTCATAAAAAAAGGCAGACCAAGGCCCGCGGCATAGGTGGAGAGCAGTAGAGTGCCGCGGCCGATTTCTCCCGAAGTTCCGGCTAAAGCGAGAATGGCGCCGAGAATCGGCCCGACGCAGGGCGTCCACGCCACCGCGAAAGTGATGCCGACCAAGACAGAACCTAAGTAACCGGCCGGCTTATCCCGTAAATTGAATTGCAGATACCGTTCGAGCGCCGGGATCTTGATAAGACCTATCAGATATAGTCCGACCAGTAGAATGAAGAGACCACCGACAATTCGAATAGTATTGCGATAGCCGAAAAACAGGCTGCCAAGAAAACTGGCGGATACGCCGAGGGAAATAAACACCAAAGAAAAACCGGCGATGAAAGCGACGGAATTGAGCACAACGCGCGCGCGGACTCGTTTGAGTGTTTGATCATGGCGCATATCTTGGAGAGATACGCCGGATATGAACGACAGGTAGGACGGAATCAGCGGTAGAACGCAAGGCGAGAGGAACGAAAAAATACCAGCGGCAAAGGCGACAAAAACGTTAACATCGCTCATCTTTTTCCATCAAGGAGATCTTTGATGAGGTTACGGGCTGCGGGGCTATACCATTCGGCCGGTCCCCATGCGCGCGCCAATCCTTCGCCTTTGGGCCCAATCAAATAGGTCGTAGGCAATCCCCAGGCGCCGTAGAGTAGTCCTACCTGAGCATCCGGATCGATGACAATAGGATAGGAGAGCTTTAGTTCCTTGGCAAAATTTACGGCGTCCTGCTTGCGATCTTTGACATTGACTGCCAGAACCAAGAAGTTCTTTTCCTTAAATTCTTGGTAAAGCTTTTCCATGGCCGGCATCTCTTCGCGACATGGGACGCACCATGTCGCCCAGAAATTCAAAAAAACCAATTTGCCGCGAAAATCTTTCAACGAGATTTTCTTGCTATCTAGATTCGGCAAAGTGAAATCCGGCGTTGGCGCTTGATCTTTCATCGCCTCCAAATTCGGAATGACCTTGTAATTGATCTTGCTCTGGGCCCAAGCGTAGCTCGAAGCCGTCGAAAGGAGCGCCGGGATGATTAGCAGCAACAAAAGCAATCGCCTAGGAAACGGATAATTCATAGCCATGACTGTAGCGAACTGGCTGAACCGACGCAATGTCCGGAATTGTATTGAAGGCCTGCCTAATGTGGTTCTCCGCATGCGCCATCGGGCGTCCATCGTAGATCTAGGGTGTATGATCGCGATCAGCTATCGATGCGGTGCAGCTAGGCTGGTTCTGAATGGAGAGATTCGGTTGAGATACAACAAAAACAAAGCCCCCCGGCAGTCACCGGAGGGCCTGTTTTCGAGATAGCCAGAACGACTATCTAGCCGCCTGAGAGTCTAGGAGGGTTTATCCACCACAACCCCACATCAAAAAAACAGTTACTTCTTTTTCTTCTTGGCTTTTTTCTTTGCCGCTTTTTTCTTAGTTGCCATAGGCACCTCCTTTTAGGATTCGGCGGGCGGGCTGTATCGAGGGGAGTTAAAGCGTGACTCAGGCGAAGAGAAGTAGAACAAAAACCCTCCCATATTTTGTAGCTGACCGGATTATAAAGGCGCTATAAGTTGTATGTCAAGAAAAAAAT
>JAJONK010000548.1 GCA_021323355.1 Deltaproteobacteria bacterium | reverse complement strand
GCTTCGAGAAAACGCCGGGTGACAAGCGTCAGGCCCTCCAAACTGATCATGGTGTCACGCCCCCAGTCGGTGAACCAATGATAACCGGCGATAACCGTGCGCATTTCGTCGCCCCCGGCGTGGGTTCGCGTCTGGTCCGCTAGGCGGCCGGTTGGTGCGGTGATGAATTGATCCGCCGCCAACACTAACTCGGCCGCAAACCCGGAGTGAGCTCTGCTATCAGCTAATGCAATCAGCCGCGTGCGCCGATCGCGTTCAGCTGCGAGCGCTTCGGCGGGGCGCATGGCGCGCATGACTTCCCAGGACTCTGACGATGCGAGCAGCGTGCTATCCGCGCCGGCGGCTGCCTCTAGAACGAAGGTGCCAGGAGTCCAGAGCTCGCCGATAACATGATAGCCGCGCTGTTCTTCGCGCAAGTAGCGTACCTTTTCAATTTTTTTTCGATCGATGACAAATGCACCTTTGCCGTAGAGCAGCAGTCGCAACGGCGGTAAGTTTCCCGTCGAGATCTGATATTGATCCTCCAACACACTCAGCACATAGGGATCCTTCGGCTGCGCGTCGACATCATCGCTATGGCCGCGGAACTGGATCAACGGCCTCAGCTTGAGCCGGACGCCATCGGGACAAGCAAAGGGTTTGTATGTAATATAAACCGTGTTCTGCCGGTAAGGCAGATGAAGGCACTTCTCGAGTATCCAATCATCGATTTGATAGCGCCAAACCGGCAGACCCATTTCGAGGCGGAACTCAAGCAACTTTGCAGTGCGCTCCGCGGAATCACTATAGCGGGTACTTAGATGGACAACGCAATCATTGGGAAGGTGAACCTCTTCGTCGAGATCGTTTAACAGGATCATTCTTCCCAAGGGCGCCGGAAACGCCGCGATCAAAAGACCATGATAGCGGCGCGTCATCGCCCCGGATACCGTCCCTGAAGCATAACCGCCAAGGCCATTGGTCACGAGCCATTCCGGACGATGCGTAAGCTCCGGTGGATCGAGCTTTATCTGCGGGATGTCGGTCAGCGTGCGCACAAGAAGAGGATTCATTCAGGAAAATCCGCCAGCACAACAGCGCTCTTACCAATGATGAACCAGCCGCTTTGATTTTCGGCCGGCAGCGCGCCGGTGCCGCCGTAGCGCGGGTTCTCACTCGACCAAAGAACCTGCCAGGTAGTGCCAGGCTGAGGGGCAAGTAGCGGCTCTGGAACCGGCCCGAGCATCGTATCGATACCCAAATTGATCAGCAGCAGGCGATCTTTGCCGTCCGGCGCAAAGAATCTCAAGACCAACGCACGATCGGCAAGCACGGCTCCGTCGACTGTTCCAGCCTGTTGTGAGTTAAAAGCAACATCTGTGCGCCGCAGACGAAGAAGATCCTGATGCAATGCGTAGGTCTCGTGATGGCGCCTTCGTTCCGAAAAATCGAGCTTGCACGAGGCAAAAACCTGCGGATCCGTCGGATCGGGAAGTTGCGCTTGCATCGCCTCTGTAGCGAGGCTGGAAAACTGTTGCAAGAATTCACGCCGACCCTGTTTTACTTTTTTAGCGAGCTCGCCTTGGTGATCGGCAAAATAAGCGAACGGAGTCGAAGCGGCGAACTCCTGTCCTTGAAACAGCATCGGCGTTTGCGGTGTGAGAAGGAACAAGGCCGTAATTGCGCGGTAGAGCGCAGGGTCCGTCATACGCTGGACCCGCCAGCCGCGACCGCTATTAGCAATTTGATCGTGATTCTGCAGATAGTTGACAAAAGCCGCGGGCTTAATCCCCATCGTTGGGGTGCCGCGGCGCTTCTTTTGCCAGCGGTAGTATTGTCCGTGATAGAGTCGTTCCACAACCCGTCGAGGCCGTAACCCTGCTCCTCAGCGGGACGCATGAGCTTGCTGTTTTGAGGTTCGTTTTCGCCGATGACGATGATTGATTTTGGCGCCGCTGCCTGGCGCGCGGTTTCGACCAGCTCGCCAAGGATGTGTTTTTCAGACCCATCGAACAGCGCCTGGGTCGCATCTAAGCGCAAGCCGTCGAAGTGAAATTCGGAAATCCAGTAACGCGCATTAGTGAGAAAGAACTCTCGCACCGGAGCTGAGTTGGGACCATCGAAGTTGATCGCTTCACCCCATTCGTTTTCGTAGCGGTTGGTAAAGTAATCCTTTGAGAAATCTTTCAAGAAGTTTCCAGTTGGGCCAGCGTGGTTATAAACCACGTCTAGGATCACCGCGAGACCGGCGCGGTGCGCTTCATCGACAAACCCGCGCAAATCGTCGGGCGCGCCATACAGCCTGGTGGGAGCGAAAAAATTCACGCCGTCGTAGCCCCAACCGAAGCTGCCGCAGAAGTCATTGACCGGCATCATCTCGAGCACGGTCACGCCGAGCTTGCTTAATTCGGGCAACTGCCGGCTGGCAGCTTGCCAGGTGCCTTCGAGAGTAAAAGTGCCGATGTGCATCTCGTAGATAACCTGATTGGCGAGACCTACGCCGTTCCACTGAGCATCGTGCCATTCAAATTGAGACGCATCTACGATCATTGATGGACCAAACGGACCCTCGGGCTGAAATCGGGACCCTGGATCCGGCAGCAATTGCTCTCGTCCATCTAGGCGAAAAAGGTAGAGATCGCCCGCCGCACACCCGGGCACGAAACCGGAAAAGTACCCCTGCGCTTCGGGCTCTAGTTCCTCCGACTGCGAGGAGTCGCCGGCACTGATCAAGAGCTCGACTCGTTTCGCTTGCGGCGCCCAGACCCGAAAGTAAACTCCACCCGTCGCCGGTTCGGCTCCAACAGGAAATCGCCGGTTGTAAAGTCCTGGACTGATTGTTGCCGCTTTCATCGACTCCCGTGTGGTGCCTTTATACAAACTTTCATTCTAGAAAAATTTCGCATCTATCGAACTCAACCAATGACCTGCAAAGGTTCGAATGGAATTAGAAGGACGACTAAGGCAGTACGCAGAATCGCCTCTGAGTTCTTAGTTTTCTGCAATGCTCGTACCAGCAGGATCGAAACGTAGATCTTCTGATTCACTGCAAAAAATTTATTGCTGGAAACCAGCTGCCGCTACTCAGCTATGGAAAAGCGCCTACTTGTTCTAAATCTGGGACGATCGGAGCCGTAGAAAGTGAACCGAGTCGCGCGAGTCAACCCATCTGGACTGACTTGTGTGCTTGGTTCTCAAAAAATCGGACGAACTGTACGCATTTTTTGAATTTTGAATTCAATAAATGCGAATCGAGTTCAGCAACGCCCGCCATCCTCAATGTTTGTTATCCGGATTGCTGCACTCGAGGTTGTGATGCACGTCAGAAGCGCAGCTCATTTGAAATAGTGTAGAGCATGTATTCAGTGCAAACTTGACTTCCCTCGCCGGAGAGCTAAAAGGGGAATCGGCCACGCCGATAGGAATCGACTCTCCTTCGAAAGGAGATTCCCTCATGTTCGAACTCGAAGCCTTCATAGAAACGTGTCGCAGTGCTCTTCGAGAAAAAAACCCGCACGTCGCAGTGCGGGGAATCGTGGCGGAGGCAGTGAGTCAGCCACAGGAGCTTTTGAAATCGCTCGGAGAACCCAAGTTGTCGGGTATCCAATCCCTTTACTGCGCCGAAACTTTGACGATTCTCAACGTACTGTGGGGACCGGGTATGTCACTCTATCCGCATGATCATCGAATGTGGGCTGTGATTGGAATATATTCCGGACGGGAAGACAATGCTTTCTATCGCAGAAGCGAAAGCGGTCTCATTGTTCAAGGCGGAAAGACGCTTGGTCTCAAGGAAACTATCCCGCTTGGCGAAGCGGTAATCCATTCAGTTACCAATCCGCTTGATCAGATCACAGCAGCGATCCATGTTTATGGCGGCGACTTCTTCGCCGTGCCGCGCAGCGAATGGGACCCGCTCACATTCGAGGAACGGCCCTACGACATTGAGCATGCCCGGGAAGTATTTGAACGAGCGAATAAGCGAATGGCTTCTACCGAGTTGTTTGGCATTGAAACACTTATGAAGCAGTAGCCGGTGCGATCGTAGCTCGACACGATTGAAAATACCGGCAAGCAACTTTCTTCCCAGCCCGATTACAAATCGTTCTGCGCCTTGCGCTCACTCACCCTCATGCGTTTCCCGGATTCCATCTGGGCTGATATTAGAACAGCAAATTAACCATCTGCAGGCTGCGCCGGGCTGCATTTTTTGTCCAGGCTGTACATTTATGTCATCTAATCTTCCCAGCTTCGGCTTCGCTCTCACTGTAATTCTCATAAATTCCATTAGCTTGCGGTTGGGTCCGTTTATTGCTCCGCAAATTTTTATGCTACGGAACCCGTATGGAGAAGGACCAGGGCGCGAAGTCCGCCGCCTAGGGGATATCGAGAAACGCGAATCATTCAACTAAGGAGGAAAGCTTCGTGATCCGCAGCAAGGCAATCGACCGGGACCAACTTTTCGCCCGGCTCGATGACATTAAATCAAGGACAAAAAGCTCCATCGAGATTTCCCGTCGTCTTGTTG
>JAJONK010000547.1 GCA_021323355.1 Deltaproteobacteria bacterium | reverse complement strand
TTCGTGCATGCCGGCTTTCGCCGCTCTGAAATTGCTGGGCGGCGAGAGCACCACAGCATCGAAGACGCCTGCCATCAAACCAGCCAGCCCTTCAGGCATGCCTCCGGTTTGAATTACAGTAATCTCGCGCCGCTCAAGCCCCCACTGCTTCAATGCCGCGTCGAGCGCCCAGTCGGTGGAGCCGCCAAGGCGCGTCACACCGACTTTTTTCCCTTTGAGATTTGCCGGCTGTTTGATTTCCGGCCGGGACATGATCGAGAACACCAAAGAATTACCGGTGTTGCCGACTAGAACGAGATCGGCGCCGCGAAGGGAAGCATTGATCACCGGCACTGAAGGTCCATACGCAAACGGCACATCGCCGCTGATCATCGATTGGATCAACAGCGAGCCGCCGCCGATATAAAGCAACTCGACATCCAGCCCCTCGCGTTTAAAGTAGCCCGCTTCTTGCGCTACCCAGAGAGACGACATGGCGCCGCTGATGGCGCTGTAGGTGACGCGCAGCGGCGCGGCTTCGGCCGCGCTGGCAAGCGAAAGGATCCCGAGAAACAGTGACATCAGAAAAGGCAAGAGTGTTGCCGGAAGTTTTAAAATCAAAAGACTCCTTTGGCTCTAATGCCGGTGAACGAGTCGATATCGATCACCTTGGCAGATTCTTCGCGCAGAGGAACCCCTTTCGGAATTTCTCCTTCTTGCATCGTCTCAATCGCCCCGAGAATGATCTTGCGCAGCAGGATGACGCCCTTGTCCGAAGTTCCAAGCTGCTCTTTACGCTCGGCGATGGTTCCCTGCGTTGACTGGCTCATAATGTCTTCGCTGCGGACGCTGCCGCGAAAAGGCGAGTACCGGCGCTGGTCGTATTCTTTCTTTTGGAGTTTCGGCGCAATGCGCCGGCTCGGCTCGAGCTTCTGAAAAAATTCCGGATCGGGCCCGGTGTAATGGTTGACGGTGAACAGTGTGAAATGATCATCGTCACTGGGCGTCACAAACATGAAATGCGCGTTGTGCGAGCCTGCGGCCAGCGCCTCTTTGGATTTTTCAAAATGGGTAAATTCGGTGTCGCCGATTTGCAAAATACTCGGCAGAGCAAAGCTCTTCTCATCGACGTACTCAGTATCGGCTGTCGGTCCTGGTTTGCGCGAGATCACTTTCATGCCGTAGGAAGTTTCCACCGCGTCAAAAGGCGGAATGTCTTTGAAATTAAAAAACCAGCTGCGCCAGGTGCCGTCGTTGGGATCCGCGCGATGGAGGATCGAAAAGTGCGCCGGGTCGGCGCCATTCTCGATGAAATTGAACCAATTATAATCATACTGGCGGGTTGCTTCTAACGATCTCTGCCCATTTGGATCGACCAAAGCTTTATACTGCGGCAATGGCGGCGGGCTCTCCTGGTCGGGACCCATATAGGCGAAAATCAATCCACCGAGTTCTGCAACGGGATAGGAGAGATGCTTTACTTTGCGGCAAAAAATACTTCCCTCAGGTTCCGCCGGTTGCTCCAAGCACTGACCGGAGACATCGAACAACCACCCGTGATACGGGCAGCGAATCCCGCCGTTCTCGATATCGCCATATTCCAGAGAGCTGCCGCGGTGCGGGCAGTGAAGGCCAAGTAACCCGATCCTGCGGCGGTCGTCGCGAAATAAAACTAATTCCTCACCCAGCACTCTAACGGCTCGAGGGATGTCCCGCAGCTCACCGGCGACGCCAACGGCCAGCCAATAGCGGCGAAACCAATCTCCCGCGGGAGTGCCGAGGCCGACGCGGCACAGGTCGCTTAGAAAAGCTTTGCCTGATCTCTCCATTATGTCCCGTGGACTCGTCATCTACTGGCGATCCTATCCAGGCAGTTGAACTCGTGTCAATCTTAATTACTTAATGATCAGTTTAATTTTGCTAAAGTATTTTATTATGGAGATCAGGCAGCTAAATAGTTTTTGTTGGATCGTACAAAGCGGCTCCCTAAAGGATGCTGCCAAGCGCTGTTTTCTTACTCATTCCGCTTTATCCCTGCAGATCAAGGCACTAGAATAGGAGCTCGCCTTGATGCTTTTCGATCATAAGGGACGCAAGCTGGAGCTCACGCCGCAAGGTGAAATCTTCTATGTTGAAGCCAGAAAGGCACTGAACTCGGTCGAGGAGGCAAAAGAAAAAACTAAAAATCATGCCGCCGAATTCAGCGGGAAAATCTCTCTGGCGGCTCCGGCGTTGCCTGCGTTATTTCTATCTGCCGAGCTTTGCCCGCTTCCGCGCCGCATACCCTGCCATCAAATTAAGTATTCTGGCCAGGAGCCACGCCGAGGCATCTCGATGGCGCGGTCTGGTGACGCCGATCTGGCTATGGAGCTGTTCCCGCACTCTTTTGTCGATCTCGAGGAGATTCCGCTGATTACGCCCAAGCTAACCTTGATTATTCCGCGCCGGGGCGTGCGCTTTACCTTCAGACAAATCGGCTTGAAAGAGCTGTCGCAGCAACCGATGGTCTTGTTGCAGCCTGTCACCACCAAGAGCAGTGATCGACGGAGCATTCCGGAAAAACAACCTCAAGATGCGCGCTGAAATGGAAGCGAGCACTTGCGTCGAAATCAAGCGCTATGTCGCTAGTGCGATCGGCATCGGCATTATTCATGACATCTGTCTCGAACCGGAGGATAACAGCCGATTCCGCACTGTAAATC
>JAJONK010000546.1 GCA_021323355.1 Deltaproteobacteria bacterium | reverse complement strand
GAGCATCGCATAGTAACCGACGGTGGCAGTGAGCTCGACCAGACCGCGCTCTCCGAGTCGAGCATACAGCGCTTGAAAGGTAGTTTCGTTGACCCGGTGCGCGCGCAACACTTCGCGCACGAAACTGACGATCTGTGCGTCTTCGAAGGTAAAATCCGCGGCATCTTTGCATTGGTGAACGGCGCGGATAATATCCAGGGAAATACCTGCCTTCTGCGCGTGATTTACATGAGCGGCCCATTCATGCTTGCATTGAAGCTCACGGGCCGATACCAGCGCGGCCAGTTCTATGACCTTCGGGTCCAAACTCGATTGGAAACGCACGTAACTGCCCAGATGCGCAGTTCGACCGGCAAGCTCAGGGCTGTGCAGGAGGGCCAGAAACGGTCCGCCGACTACGCCGCGGCTTTGCGCAATCGCGTCATAAATCGATTGGTGTTCCGGCTGCAAGTCTTCTTTCTTCTCAATGATAGCGATTCGGGCCATGGCTCTTTCTCTCCTTTAGCTGGTGCTATGCAAATTCTTGACTCTCCGCCGGCTCGCCTTCCGGAGATAATGTGCGCTGGACGCTTTGCCGCTTGTTTGCGCCCAAACGGTTCTTCAAGGCTTGCCTCTATGCGGTAAATTTCTTACCCATTTTTTAGCCGTGTCACTACGCATTAATATACTGTTCCGCCGCTCCTGTGAAAGGCGAGCGGATTCGCAAGATCGTCGCAGCGCGCTTGGCGTCGATAACGGAAGTTGAATAAGAAATTTGAACTTGGGACCGAATTAGCAGAAACAGCGCGATCAGCGCAAGCCCCGCAGTCGGGGATCAAGAACCTCGCGCAAGCCTTCCCCGACAAGATAGTAGGCGAGCACGGTGATGAAAATGGCGAAACCTGGAAACACCGCGAGCCACCAAGCAAAAGTCGTAGTGCTGGCTTCCTGTAAAATCGAACCCCAGGTGACCAGCTCGGCGGGCACGCCGATGCCGAGGAAGCTCAGACTCGACTCCACCAGAATCGCACCGGCGATGCCGAGCACGACGGAGACAATGACCGGGGCCAACGCGTTCGGCAAAATATGCTTGAACATGACTTTTCGATTAGCCACTCCAAGCGCGATGGCCGATGTCACGTAATCCTGACTTCTGATTCGGAGAAACTCATTACGAGTAAAGCGCGCGATACCGACCCAACTGGTTGCCCCGATAATCGCCATCGTCAGAAAGATGCTCGGCGGCAGCAGCGCTGCCACAGTGATCAGAAGAAAGAATGTCGGGATCGACAGCATGATCTCGAACAATCGCGAGATCACCAGGTCCACCCAACCGGCAAAGTAACCGGCGATGGCGCCAAGAACCAGACCGATGATCACCGCAATCCCGACCGCAACAAAGCCGATCGAAAGAGAGATTCGCGACCCGTGGATCATTCCTGCCATGACATCGCGTCCCAGCTTGTCCGTGCCAAGCCAATGCTTTCGCGAAGGCGGCTCCAGCGGCTCGAGTAAATTGATGTTAGTCGGCCGATATGGAACGGGCGGAAAAAGCGCTTGAGCACGGTCAAGTTTCTTGAAATCCACATTTAGCAACTCCGGCGGCCAATGACCGAGTCCAGCGCCAACCATGTAGCTGCGGAAAATCGGAAAGTAAGTTTTCTCGCCGTAACGCAGGTAATAGGGCTTGTCGTTGGCCAGGAAATCAGCAAACAACGCCATGAATGCCAGAACACAAACGACGTAAAATCCCGTGATGGCGATCGGGTTGCTCTTAAAACGTTTCCAAACGTCGCGCCATAGCCCGCCCGACACTGTGGTCTCGGCCATTGCCAGTTCTTCTGCAGCTGCTGGGTTGGTTTGCACCGTGCTCATTGTTGTCGTCGACCAAAGACGATGCGCGGGTCCACTGCGGCAAGAAGCAGATCGGAGATCAGAATGCCGATCAGCGTAAGCAGCGCGCTAACCGTAAAGAGCGCCAGCACCGTGGGATAGTCTCGCGCCAAGACCGATTCAAACCCAAGCTGTCCAAGCCCGGGAATCGAAAAAATCGTTTCGATAATGACGCTGCCGCCGATCAGCCCCGGCAGGATGGATGCTAATATCGTTACCTGCGGGATCAAGGAATTGCGCAACACATGCTTGAAAATGACCGTCTTCTCCGAAAGTCCTTTAGCGCGGGCGACCTGGACATAATCCTGCGCGAGCACTTCCAGCATGCTCGCACGCATATAGCGCGACAAGCCGGCAAAGCCATCGTAAGAGAGCAGAACAACTGGCAAGAATATGTGCCAGGCGCGATCTTGGAGTTTTCGCCAGATCGGCCAGTTATCGGAGAAATCAATCGACTCCAGGCCGCCGGGCGGAAACAGATAGTAAAAATCCCCGCCACAAATAAACACAATGGCCATGGTCGCGGCCCAAACCAATGGCACAGCAAACAAAATGAAAGCCGCCAACGTCGTGACCTGGTCGCCCCAGGAATTTGGATGGGTCGCCGAGTAGACGCCCAAAGGAATGGCGACGAGATAAACCACCACTATCGACCAAAAATTTAATTTAACTGTAACCGGCAGGCGCTCGGCGATCTTCGACCAAACCGACTGATTGTCTTTGAAGGATTCGCCGAAGCTGAGGGTGGCGATATTTCTAAGCCAGACCAGATATTGGACGTGAAGCGGTTTATCGAGTCCGTACTGCGCGCGCCACTGCGCAATGGC
>JAJONK010000545.1 GCA_021323355.1 Deltaproteobacteria bacterium | reverse complement strand
AAAGACCATCCGTATTGCGACGGCACACACGGCCGGCTGATAAAACCTAAAGAGCGTCCGAAGCGGGGCCATGAGTGAGTTCGGCTTTATACGGCGAATGAGCGGGAATGAGTGGAACGAATTGAACGAACAAGGAGGAATTATGGTGGAGATGAAAAATCCGATTAAAGAAGCCGACGCCCATCCGGAAATCCGGCATTTGAGTTTGTGGAGAACTGAGCTTGCTTATGCATGGGTGATCAACTGCGAACCGGGAATTCAAGACGACATGCACTATCACGAAAATGACGACCATATCTTCATGGTTCTGGAGGGCGAGTGCACAGTACGCACACCACACAAAGAATTCGTGCTCAAGCAACACGACACGGTGATGCTGGAATCCAAGCAGCCGTATCAACTGTGTAACACCGGCAAGGGAAGATTGCTGTTACTCGGAGCTGGGAACGCCGGAGTGAATGGCGTGCCACGAAGCCGAGTACCAGACGTGGCGAGTCATACGCCGGTACAGGAACCGATAGTGGCGTAAGCCGATGGACCAAATTAAAATCGGCATCGGTGTTTCCAGCATAGGACGTTTTTTACCGTTGATCGGGCTGGCGGCGGGACTTTTTGAGAGGGAGAACATCGCGGTCGAGGTGGTCAATCGACAGGATGAAGAGAAGATCGTCGACGATATTGTCGCTGGCGTTACGCCAGTTGGAACGCCCAACGCTCCCTCGTTGATTTTTTCATTACTTGCGGGCAACGATCTGGTGATTGTCGGTGGGGTGCTCAACCGGCCGGCATTTTTTTTAGCCGGCAATCCCTCGATTAAAAACATCGTCGATCTAAAAGGCAAGCGAATCGGTATCAACCAGCCGCGCCGCATGGCGGGTATGGTAATGCTTGCATTGCTCAGGCGCTGGGGCTTTGATATTGAAAAGGATCTGACGCTGGTCGACCTCGGTCTCAATGATCGAAGCCTGGAAGCGCTCAGAGATAACCAGCTCGACGCTGCGCTACTGCCGCCCGAGAAGGCGTTTTTAGCGGAAGCGGAAGGTTGTAGCATCATCGCCGACAGTTTCGAGCTCGACTTTCATTGGGTGCCTCTCGCCACGACCCGGCGATTTTTGTCCGACAACAGACAACTGGTTGCTAACATTGCCGGCGTTTACGTGGAGAGCATTCAATTCTTTAAAACCCAGCCGGAGAAGACACTGAAAGAGATCGGTCGTTGGCTGCCGGCTCTAGCGAATAAGCCGGAAGTTTTAGCCAAGTGTTATCGTCTCTTCACCGACCACTTCGAAGATTCTTTGACGCCTTCGGTGACCTCCATCAGCTCCATCCTCAAAGATGCGGCCTTACAGGACTCGAGGGCGGGCGGCATCAGAGCTGAATCGATGATAGAAAAGGTTCTTTAAAAAGTCCTATGATAGACACCATCAGAACCGTCGGTGTTCTCGGCTTGGGAGTGATGGGGTTTGACATCGCGTTTCTCTACGCGCAGAAAGGTTATCCAACGCTGGTTTACGACACTTCGGAAGCGGCCATGCAAAACCTTGTGCGCCGTCGCGATCAAACCATCGAGCGGTTGAAGAAACGCAATAGGATTTCCGAGATTCAAATCGAAAGCGTTAAAAAAAGCCTAGTTGCGGCGGCGAGCCTGTCGGAGATGGCGAGCGCCGCCTTAGTGACGGAAGCCGTATCGGAATCCGGCAAGATCAAAAAATCCGTGTACAGGAGATTGCGCGAAACCGGCTTCACCGGAGTTCTCACCACTAATACATCGTCACTGACGCGGAAAAGCCTGCTTGATAGCGGCGAATACCCAGACGAGAAATTTGCCACGACGCACTTTTTCAACCCGGTGCTTTACACCCAGATGGTAGAGGTCGTCCGAGGAGGCATAAACGATTCGGGTTACGCTACTTTGATGTCGTTCCTTATCGATCTCGGGCGCAAGCCGATAGAGACAAAAGACATTTCGGGATTCGTATCGAACAGCGTGTTGATGATTTACGCGGTGATGGCGCTTCGCCTGCTCGAGGCCGGTGCGACGATCGAGGCTGTCGACGGGGCAGCCAAAGAACTGCGGTCATTGCCGCCTTTGTTCAGTTTCGACAGCTGGAAGCCATCCATTGTTGAAGATGTCACGCGCGTTATGTTCGAGTTCCGCGGCGATGATTTTTTGCGATCGTCCACGCTGCTTGCCACATTGGCGAAAAGCAATCCATCCTTTTACGTCGGTCACAAGCCCAATGAGGAAATCTATAATCTAATAGAAAAACGCGGTGCCGGGCTCGACCCGTCGATGCTCAAACTGGCTCTTCTCACTTCGATCCGGATTGGCGCCGCAAGGACGGTGGAGTTGGGTGAATCGCCGGCAACGGTCGATTTCATTTCCACCGAGGGCTTGAAATTTCCAGGCGCGCCGTTGGCGGAGATCGATGGACTCGGTGCTCAGGCGGTGTTGGAGGATTTGGCAAAAGTTAACGATGCCATTCCGGGAGGCAAGATGCAGGCGCCGGATCTTTTGACGGCAATGGCCAAGGAGCGGCATACCTTCTTTAAAGACGGCCAGCCGAACCAGGCGATTATTGCTTTGCTAAGAGGAAGTGCTCATGCGCGCCATTGATGTTCACGTTCACCCGAGCACGCGCGGGCTCGACACCCATGCTTGCAACTATTTTCGCCGTGACTTGAGCGAAGTGCCGCAAA
>JAJONK010000064.1 GCA_021323355.1 Deltaproteobacteria bacterium | reverse complement strand
AAACCATAACACAAACGCATTGTAAATGGCGTGAGCTCCTATTCGTCGGGACACGGCTGGTTCTCTTCACAAATTTGTTTGGCTGCCACAGATATCGATCGCCCTAACGGTAATGCCACGGGCACTTCGAAAGGCCCCGGGGCACGGGTGAAGCCGATTATGCTTGTTGGTACTGTGGTACGGTCTGCTATTCAGGCAGGCCGAACTTTCCTACCACCGAGGGATGTTGATCATGCGCCCGCCGGATTTTTGGGTATATGCGTACCTCTTTGGTGACGAGCTACAACTATTCGCTAGGTCAACAGTTTTATACCCCGTTAAATCATCGGCATCTTCGATCATGCTTAAGCCGAAATCGCAGCTATGTTTAAAAGGGTATGGATGCCGCTCCATGCCTATTCCTGAGCAGGGGAATATCTTTTTATATTTCATTTTTGCTTCGGACTTCCATCTGCGAAAAGATATTCAACCCCCGACGCGCTTAAATCTGCGATCTGATTCAAGTGAGCCGGGTTCGGGAGGCAAGTGCAACTTTGGACCCGTTTTTGGCAAATTGTACACCGATGGCTTAACCGATACCGATGCCGCCGCCAGTTGCCCTGGCAACTGTGTAGTTCAACGTCAGCGAGAGACCTACCAAAGGTCACTGATAACTACCTATCATCACAAAAAAGCACAAATAAGGAATAAGCGCGGCCGACGCTGTCCCATAGCTGGTATTGTTATTGCTCGGATTCGCACGGCGGTAGTTGATTTTACTCGGACCTCAAGTTGCCCTTCTTGATATTAGAGAGAGTATTTCAAAGCCGAGCTAGGAGTTATTAGTTTATGGATGTTACTCAACTTTTGGCCTTTGGCGTTGAACAGGGAGCGTCAGATTGCCATCTGAGCGCGGGTGAGCCGCCGATGCTTCGCGTGCACGGAGACTTAAAAAAACTGGATTACCCGCCTTTGTCGCAAGAGGAAGTGCACAATCTAGTGTTCGACGTCATGACTGACTCGCAGCGGAAAAAATTTGAGGAAACTCGAGAGTGCGACTTTTCCTTTGAACTGCGTGAAATCGCGCGATTCCGCGTAAATGTCTTCTTACAGCGAAAAGGAGAAGCAGCGGTTTTTCGGACCATACCGACGAAAGTTTTCACTCTGGAAGAATTGGGAATGCCTCCCATACTAAAGCAACTCTGTGAGAAGGAGAAAGGGCTGATCCTTGTCACCGGACCGACCGGATCCGGAAAATCCACGACACTGGCAGCGATGATCGACTACCTGAATAACGGTTTTGAGGGTCATATTCTTACTGTGGAGGATCCTATCGAGTTTGTGCACCCATCGAAGAAATGTCTCGTGAACCAACGCGAATTAGGTCCTCATACACACTCGTTTGCTAATGCTCTCAGGGCGGCGCTCCGTGAAGATCCCGATATCATCCTAGTCGGAGAATTGCGCGACCTGGAAACTATTCAACTCGCGTTGACTGCTGCCGAAACCGGTCATTTGGTATTTGCCACTCTGCACACCTCCAGCGCGCCCAAAACCGTCGATCGAGTCATCGACGTATTTCCGCCCAACCAGCAAGCTCAAATCCGCGCGCAATTTGCCGAATCTATAGAGGCGGTGATCACTCAGACCCTGTTGAAGAAGAAGGGCGCCAGCGGCAGGGTGCCAGCGCTGGAGATCATGATCGGCACCACGGCAGTTCGCAACCTCATTAGGGAGGGTAAAATCCATCAGTTGCCGGGGACCATGCAGGTGAGCAAAAAAGACGGCATGCAGACCATGGATATGGCGCTGTTGGATATAGTGGCTCGCGGCCTGGTGACCAAGGATGAAGCTCAATCGCGCAGCTCGAATCCAAATCTTTTTGGCGCCGTCAACGCGGCTTCCGGGGCGCGCTGAGTTTAATAATCAGACGCACATTTGTGAGGTGAGGAAGTGTTGAATCTCGAAGAGTATTTCAGGGCCATGGTGGAGAAAGACTCCTCTGATCTTTACCTTACGGTGGCTCGACCTCCGATGTATCGGGTCAACGGTAAGGTTCAGGCGAGCGAGCATGAACCCTTTACCCCTGAATCGCTCGAAGATCTGGCAAAATCGTTCATGAATCAGGAACAGTGGGAGGAATTTAGGCAGAAGAAAGAACTGAATCTCGCTCTATCTTTACCGAAAATAAGCCGCTTTCGCGTCAATGTTTTGCGTCAACGTGGCTCCATTGCAATCGTTGTTCGCAAAATCAAGGTCGACATCCCATCCTTTGACACGCTCGGGTTACCGCCCGTGTTGAGAGACGTAGCAATGTTGAAGAGAGGTCTGGTGCTAGTTGTCGGTGCGACGGGCTCGGGTAAGTCGACCACCTTGGCTTCGATGATAGATCTGCGCAACAGCAATGATGAGGGACATATCATTACCGTGGAAGATCCGATTGAATTTGTTCACAAACATAAGAATTCGGTAGTGACCCAGCGCGAGGTCGGCTTTGACACCAACTCGTTCCAGAGCGCCTTGGAAAATGCCATGCGACAAGCGCCGGACGTTATCTTAATCGGTGAGATTCGTACCTCAGAGACCATGGAAGCTGCGATAACTTTCGCCGATACCGGTCATCTTTGTTTCGGTACTCTGCACTCAAACAACGCTAACCAGTCATTCGAACGGATGCTAAATTTTTTTCCGCCGGAGCGGTACTCGCAGGTGCTCTTGCAACTGTCCTTGAATTTGCGGGCGATCGTTTCTCAACGGCTTCTCCCAGCGGTCGGCGGCGGACGCGTTGCCGCAACTGAGATCCTTTTGGATACTCCGCGAATGAAGGATTTAATAAAAAAAGGCGAGATTGACACGCTAAAGGAAGCGATGGAGCAGGGAATTCGGGAAGGTTGTCAAACATTCGATCAAGCGTTGCTCGTTTTATATCAAGCAGGAAAGATTACGATCGGGGAAGCTTTGGCCAATGCGGACAGCGCCAATAATTTACGTTTGAAGATCAAGATGGCCGGGTTAGTTGCTGATGAGGCAATCGACGGGATTCAGGCTAATACCGAATCCAGTAGCGAATCAAAACCAGACGTCGTGGGCGCTGCTAATGTTTTTCGCCTCCAGGGAAGATAGACGGGAAATATAAATACCAGCGATAACGAAAGTCGCGGCTCGCGGCAATCGGATCATGTCGATGCGGCTATAGCGATTACTAGAGAGGAGTTGGAAGCTACCTTCGGAGGAAGATGATGGAGATCAAGAGATTACTTCAGGTGATGGTGGAGAAGGAGGCTTCTGACGTTTATCTCACTGTTGGCAGTCCTCCTATGTACCGCATTGAGGGAATCGTCCAGCCGATCGGAGATTTTGAATTCGCGCCGGCAGATCTTGAGAAGCTCGCGGAATCGGTCATGAGCGAAAAACAGTGGCAGGAGTTTAATGCAAAACTGGAGATGGATTTAGTCCTTGTCCTTTCAATTCCTGATCTCAGCCGATTCCGTGTCAACGTTTTGCGGCAGCGTGGCTTCGTCGCGCTGGTGATTCGCAGAATCAGATTCGAGATCAGATCCATCGATGAATTAAAGCTGCCGCAGATACTGAAACAGATCGTCATGAGAAAGACCGGCTTGGTCCTGGTGGTCGGCGCGACCGGATCCGGTAAATCCACCAGCCTGGCTGCCATGATCGATCATCGTAACTCATCCGCTCCGGGGCACATCATCTCAGTGGAAGATCCGATCGAATTCGTTCATCCTCACAAAAGATGCATCGTGACCCAGAGAGAGTTGGGTTTTGACACCCTTTCCTTTGGAGACGCGCTCAAGCGTGCAGTTCGGCAAGCGCCCGATGTCATCCTCATCGGTGAAATACGCGACGCTGATTCCATGGAGGCGGCGATCACTTTCGCCGATACCGGTCATCTTTGTATGGGCACGCTTCATTCAACCAACGTCAATCAATCGTTTGAACGTATCCTTAATTTCTTCCCGGCGGAACGGCACTCACAGATTCTCATGCATCTTTCTTTGAGTTTACGCGCCGTCATTTCGCAGCGTTTGATTCCTTCGGTGGATGGAGCGCGGGTGGCGGCAATCGAGATTATGATCGATACCCCGCGGATTAAAGATCTGATTAAGCAAGGAGACATTGACAGCCTTAAAGAGGCCATGGAACAGGGAATTCAGGAGGGTTGCCAAACGTTCGACCAAGCGCTGTTCACTCTATACAAGGAAAACAAAATCACTCTGCAGCAAGCGTTGATGAATTCAGATAGCGCTAATAACCTGCGGCTTAAGATCAAATTGGAGGGTCTAACCGGCGACGATGCCCTCGACAAGTTGCTAGAAAAGGGAAGTGCCTCTTCGACAAAAGGCGGATTGCAGATTCAAGGTAGTCAACGAATGGGCAGTAATTTCCGCAGGATCTAGCGCGGGCAGATGCAGTGGCTACCGAGCAGATATTTCCTGACTTACGACAAGGCCACACGTACTTAAGCAAGTTTATGTGTCGGTTCATAATTGTAGAATAGGCAAAAAGTCAGTTTTCTCTAGCGACAATGGCAATTAAGAAATGATACTTGGTACCCATGGCTGACCAAACAGTTTACGCTCTTTTACTTCGCCCTGTGGGGCAACTGCTCGAGGCGCTGCGCATTGAATCGTTCTCTCTGTCCGTGGAGAACGAGGACTTGGTGGTGCGTGACAAAACTCCGGGACGGAAGCAGATCACACCACGTGAGAAAGCTCTCCTCGCTGAATGGCAGGTAACGCATACTCGGCCGCAAGACAAGGAAGGAGCGTTGAAGTTGGCGAGCGGTATTCTGGAGTGGCGCATGACCCCGGCCGACATTGACCGGCTCGAGCGAGAAGGGCAATCACGCCGGCGCAACCCTAATCTAACTCCGGACATTCACTCTGTTTCGCAAATGCTACGAGTGGTCGGCGCGCTCGTCGATCATAAGAACGGAAGGCTTTTACAGCTTACCAAGGAAGATCAAAAGCTGACGTTCGAGTATGAACTCTTAAGCGGTAAGAAAGTCGCGGAAGAATTGGGAGTGCCGGCTCTTTACGATCTATGGGTCCGTATCTATCGAAGACAGAGTCCGAAATAACTAGCCGAAGCAGTGATCAGCCGGTTCAATTCTGAAAACTGAACCGAAGGCGGCGACAAGAAGAATATCGCTTCAGAGAATTCGATAAAGTTAGGGGTTCCGCGCTGAATAGCAGTCACAGTTATACACAGTTGCTTCGTCCGGTAGGTCAAGCGCTGGAGTCACTCCAAATGGAATCCTTTTCATTGACGATGGAAGGCGACACGGTTATTGTTCGCGGGCGCAAGCACAGAGATCAAGCGGTGAATAACCTGTCCCAGCGGGGATTTTGGCAACTATTTCGTTCTAATCGACATGCCGAGGTCGACGAATGGGAGTCGGTTGAGTTGCGCTATACGCCCGAGCAGTTAAGTCATATGGACGATGAGGGACGATCGAAGCGCGGTAATCTCGGCAGCCCCGATGCTCACTCGGCCTCGCAGATCGTTCGCGCTGTGGGAGCGCTTGTCGATCAGAAACAAGCGCGGCTCCTGTCGGTTCGCAAGGACGAAGAAAAAATCGAGATCGAATACGAGTCATCGCTGAAGGGCACGGTCACCGAGGATTTCACGGTGGCGACGCTGTACGAGTACTGGGTGCGGATGTATTTGAAGCGTAGTAACCGTCTAGAGCAGAGCAGATAATTCGACGATTCGGCTCACCGCGCAGAGTAGGGCGATCGATGACGCCCACCTTCATCTCTTCTTCTCAGAAAATAGCCCCATCAGTTTTGCGATCGGATCAAAGTATCTGTCGACGATGCGTTCTTTCAAAGGAATTATAGCATTGTCCGTAATATGTATATGTTCGGGACAAACCTCGGTACAGCATTTGGTGATATTACAGAAACCGATTCCAGCTTTCTGCTTGATCAAATCGATGCGATCATTGGTATCGAGCGGATGCATCTCCAAAGCCGCCAAGCGCACAAAGAGCCGGGGTCCGGCAAACTTCTTCTTGTTATCCTCGTGATCGCGAATGACGTGACAGACGTTCTGGCATAGAAAACATTCGATGCATTTATGAAATTCTTGTACACGGTCGATGTCTTCTTGAAACATGCGCCGGGTGCCATCGGATTCCTTTGGTTTTGGCTTGAAGGCCGGGACCTGTCGTGCCTTTTCGTAATTGTACGAGACATCAGTGACTAGGTCACGAATAATCGGAAACGTTTTGATCGGGGAAACGGTGATCGTCTCGCCGGGCTGAAACGTGTTCATTCGAGTCATGCACATGAGCCGCGGTTTGCCGTTGATCTCGGCGCTGCAAGAGCCGCACTTTCCGGCTTTGCAATTCCAGCGAACCGCCAAATCGTTTGCGTGTTGCGCCTGAATAGCGTGGATGATGTCCAGCACCACCATGCCTTCGCCGGCCTCCACTCGGTAGTCTCTAAATTCGCCCCCGCTGACATCGCCTCGCCACACTTGCATATGCACTTGTTGTGCAGCCATTACTTTTTCTCCTCAAGCAATATTTTCAATTCATCGGGCATCTCCGGAAGGGGCTCTTGTGAAGCCGTCAGGTCGCCGTTCTTTCGTCGGATGACGATATTAGTTTTGGCGAACTTCGGATCGGTATTCGGATAATCGTCCCGCGTATGTCCACCGCGGCTTTCTTTGCGCTCGATTGCCGCAATGGTGGCCGCTTCTGCAAACGACAGCAGCGAATGAAGATCCAGCGCGAGATGCCAGCCTGGGTTATACTGCCGATTGCCCTCCACTTTAAGATTGCGCGCGCGCGCTTTCAGTCGGCCGATGACATCAAGAGCTTTCTTAAGCTCCGACTCGGTGCGAATGATGCCCACCAAGTTCTGCATGCAATCCTGTAAGTCTGCATGCACCGAATACGGGTTTTCGTCGCCCTTACTTTCAAAAGGTGACAAGAGCTCTCTGGCATACAGATCAATTTGGCCGGCATCTACATTAACGGCGCGATTGGCCTTGGCATACTCCGCCGCGTACAGGCCCGCGCGCCGGCCGAACACCAACAGATCCGAAAGCGAATTGCCGCCGAGACGGTTTGCGCCGTGCAATCCTGCGGCAACTTCACCTGCAGCGAACAGGCCAGGGACAGTAGTCGCGGTGCTGTCTGCATCTACTCTCACCCCGCCCATACTGTAGTGGCAAGTCGGGCCCACTTCCATGGGCTCCTTGGTGATGTCAACGTCTGCGAGCTCCTTGAACTGATGATACATCGACGGGAGGCGGCGTTGGATGTAGTCCGCTGGCCGGCGGGAGGCAATGTCTAAAAATACTCCGCCATGCGGCGTGCCGCGGCCGGCTTTGACTTCGGAGTTGATCGCGCGTGCGACCTCGTCGCGGGGTAGTAGGTCCGGGGTTCGCCGGTTGTTCCTCTTGTCTTCATACCAGGCATCCGCTTCCTTTTCCGTGTCAGCCGTTTCGGCGCGAAAAAACTCGGGGATGTAGTTGAACATGAATCGCTCATTCTTGGTGTTCTTGAGCGTGCCCCCATCACCCCGCACCCCTTCTGTCACTAGGATCCCGCGGACGCTTGGAGGCCAGACCATGCCGGTAGGATGGAATTGCATAAATTCCATGTCCATCAAATCAGCGCCTACATCCATGGCCATGGTTACGCCGTCGCCGGTATACTCCCAAGAGTTGGACGTGACCTTCCAGGCTTTGCCGCCGCCGCCGGTTGCGAGCACGACGGCCTTGCACTTGAAGACGATGAATTTGCCGGTTTCTCTCCAGTAGCCGAAAGCGCCACTGATCTTTCCGCCGTCCGTCAGTAGTCGTTGGAGGTTGCACTCCATGTAGACGTCAATGCCCTTATGAACCGCGTGCTGTTGAAGCGTGCGGATCATTTCGAGGCCGGTGCGGTCGCCGACATGCGCCAGCCGAGCATAACGGTGTCCGCCGAAATCGCGCTGCAAAATCAGACCATCGTGGGTCCGGTCGAACAGCGCACCCCATTCTTCGAGCTCAAGTACGCGATCCGGCGATTCTTGGGCGTGGATCTGCGCCATCCGCCAGTTGTTGAGAAGCTTGCCGCCACGCATGGTATCGCGAAAATGAACCTTCCAGTTGTCTTCCGGATAAACGTTGCCCATGGCCGCGGCGATGCCTCCTTCGGCCATAACGGTGTGAGCCTTGCCCAAAAGTGATTTGCAGACTAAGGCGGTTCTGGCTCCTTGTGCCGAAGCCTCTACGGCGGCGCGAAGGCCGGCGCCTCCGGCGCCGATAATGACTACATCGTAGTCGTGGGTTTCGTACTTTTCTTCAGCCATTAAAAGAACCTCAAATCCTGAATGACGCCCATCGATAGCAGCCGGACGTAAAGATCAGTCAAAGCAACCCAAATCAAACTTACCCACGCGTACTCCATATGACGCCCGTTAAGCCGGCTTATAAAACCCCAAACCTTGTATCGCGTTGGCGCACTATGGAATGAATCGACGTAACCACCGCACACATGCCGGCATGAGTTGCAAGAAAGACTGAACAGGGTCAGAAGAATAGCATTGACGAGGATGACGACGGTCCCTAAACCCATGCCGAAGCCATCCGGAAACTGAAATGCCAAAACCGTGTCCCACCAGAGAAAAGCCAAAATCAAGATCGATAAATAGAAGAAATACCGGTGAAGATTTTGTAACAGGAACGGGAAGCGGGTTTCACCACTGTAGGATTTCGAGGCGTCCCGCACGGCGCAAGCCGGAGGCGATAAGAAAAAAGATCGATAATAAGCTTTGCGATAGTAGTAGCAGGTGGCGCGAAATCCGCCCGGAATCCATAAAATCAAGAATGCCGGCGACAGATTCCACCACGACCCCACCAGCGGAACTGAAACGTGAGTGCAGTTTTCCGCGATGCACGGCGAGTAGAACGGCGACAAGTAAGGCGCCACATAATAATGGGCATTCTGCAAGGCCGCCCAGGTAGCGTAAATGGCGAAACCGCCGAGCACTAGAACCACCATCAGCGGCTCTTTCCACCAGGTATCTTTTCGTAACGTACGGAACTGGTCTAGGGTTAAAGTTTTATCGCTCACTTTTGCGTCCTTTAAATTTACTAGTTCATTTTATTCGGCGTAGCTGTTGCCGTTCAACTCGCGCAGCTAAAGATTTTCAAATAGGACATTCGATCCTAAGCGACGGTTTAGCTCAAATCGAAAATAGGAAACCGTGGCTCTCGCTTCAGTGGAACTATGGCAGGCGACTGCTGATGCGCAAGGGCACTTACTTTGCCGCGGCGGTTTCCTCTTTTGAGTTATCCGCTTCTTCTAGTTTCATGTAAGTTTCAACGATCTACGGAAAAATTCTTTTTGATCACTGGTGATTTTCTTCACATCTTCGTAATGTCCGCACCGTCACTCGCCGCAAAAAGGGCTCTCACCATTATGGTTCTTGATACAAAGATAAATTTACGTGTTTGACGGCTGTGGCCGTTAACCCATCAAAAGTCCTTTCGATAATATGGATTAAACTCGGCTTATAACAGAAAAAAAACTGCTTTGCACGCGCTGACTTACTGCTCCTTTTCTCGTCCCGGCATGGTCATGCTCCACGGGTCCAAAGCTTTTTCGAGTTGCTCCGGAGTAAGCGCAGTCTTGAGCCGCGTCACTTCCCGAACGGTCTTGCCGGTTGTAACCGCTTCATGCGCAACGGCCGCGGCCCGCATCATAACCGATCAACGGAGCCAGCGCGGTTACCCTGGTGAGGCCTTTTTCAACCAGCTCCCTGCAATGAGGTTCGTTCGCCTCGATGCTGATGACGCATTTTTCAGTCAATGCATTGATCGCATTAGCGGTAAATTCAATCGCCTCGAGCAGTTTAAGCGTAACAACTGGCATCGTCACATTCAATTCGAAATTCCCCGTTTGGCCGCAAAGCGTAATCGTCGCGTCGCAGCCGACAACATGAGCCGCGACTTGGATGACCGATTCACAGAGATTGGCCGCAAAGCGTAATCGTCGCGTCGCAGCCGACAACATGAGCCGCGACTTGGATGACCGATTCACAGAGAACCGGATTGACTTTGCCCGGCATGATCGACGAACCGGGCTGTGTCCGGTAACCCGATCTCGCCGACCGCGCAGCGCGGTCCGAAGCAAGCCAACGTAGATCATTAGCTATTTTGATCAAACTCACCGCCAGAAACTTGAGCGCCGCGCTGACATGGACCGAGGCATCCCGTCCCGCCTGTGCCTCAAAGTGATTCTCCGCGTCGCCAAAGGGGAGGCCGGTCTCTGCGGAGATGATTTTGATTGCTTGCGCAGCAAATTGCGGATGGGTATTGATGCCGGTGCCCACAGCCGTGCCGCCAAGAGCAAGTTCTTGCAGGCCTTTCGCCGCATCTTGGATGCGTTCGACCGCAAGCTCAATTTGGCGCGCATAACCGCTAAATTCTTGACCAATCGCATCGGCGTAGCGTCATTCAGGTGCGTCCGGCCGATCTTCACAATCTTGTCGAAGACTTCTGCCTTTTGTTTCAGCGCGCTTTTTGAGACGAATCAAACCCGGCAAAAGATTCTTGCTGATCGCTTCAAGCGCGGCTATGTGAATAGCGGTGGGGATGACATCGTTACTCGATTGCCCCATATTCACGTGATCGTTAGGGTGTATGTCCTTGCCGCCGCAATTTTTTCCCATCAGTTCGAGCGCGCGGTTGGCAATCACCTCATTGGCGTTCATGTTGGTGGAAGTCCCTGATCCGGTTTGAAAGATGTCGACAACAAACTCGTTGTCATGTTTTCCTGCGACAACTTCCCTGGCAGCATCGCGGATGGTGCCGACGATTTGGCTATCTAACAAGCCCAGAGCCTCATTAGCGACGGCAGCGGCATTTTAACCAGACCTAATGCATGGATGAAGATGGGTGGGAAAACCACTCCGCTGATCGGAAAAGTTTCTACCGCGCGCTGAGTCTGCGCTCCATAGTAGGCGCTCTTCGGTACTCGCACTTCACCCATGGAATCGCGCTCGATACGGTACTCCTTTGTGTCCATGTTTTCTCCCATTGCGGCCTGTTCTGCGGAG
>JAJONK010000063.1 GCA_021323355.1 Deltaproteobacteria bacterium | reverse complement strand
TTAAAACGAGCTCCCTACGGCAACGGACACTCCGGCGTCAGCCGCTTGATCCGCGGGATGACTTCTTTGCCGAAGCGCTCGATCGTTTCCAGCGTAAAGCGCGGGTCCATCCCCGGCCAATCCACCATGAACCACATCACTTCAGCGCCGAACTCTTCATGATAAGCCATCACTTGCTCGACCACTTCGGCCGGGCTTCCGAGTATCAAGCGGTCACGCTTTAACTCATCGAAGTTCAGATCATAGCGCTCGCCCGGCTGTCCCCATTGCTGATAGCGCCGGTAGCGCCGCTCGTAGCCTTCCTTGATGCGTTCCTCCGCTTCGCGCGTCGTATTGGCGATACAAAGATCTCGAAAAATAAACAGCCCGCGATAAGACCTTCCCTGCCGTTCCAACGCCGCCTTATACTCCGGCAAAGCTTGGCGTAAAAAACTCTTCGAGTGGCGCCGGCTGGCAATCCAGTGGTCAGCAACTTGCGGCACTCTGGCGACGGTTTTCACGGTATCGGCGCCCATCAAGATCGGCGGCCCCGGCCGCTGCACGGGCGTGGGAAGGCTCATCACATTATCGAGATGGAAATGTTCCCCATGAAAGGTCACCGGCTCTCCCGTCCAGAGCTTTCTAATAACCGAGAGCCCCTCGACCAATCGGCTCCTGCGCTGCCGTTTGTCGATACCGAATGAATCGAACTCGTTTTCTCTATAGCCCTGGCCCACACCGAAGAGAACCTTCCCGCCGGATAAATTATCCAACGTCGAGATATATTCGGCGACCATCACCGGGTGATGCAGCGGCAGAAGAAAGATCGAGGTGCCCAGATACATTCCCGGTACCTGCGCAGCAAGGTAAGCCAGCAAAGGAATCGACTGTAGGATCGCCGCATCCGGGCCGGTGAGATAATGTTGCGCGACGAACAAGCCCTCGAAATCGTTCTTGTAGGCGACCTGCGCGCGCAGGGAAACCTGCTCGCATACCTCGGCAGGATCCAAGTCCGCCGGATAACTGCCGAACTCAATACCGAATCGCATTCCTACTCCTACCACCAATCAACGATGGACGTTGGTTAATATTCTGAACGGGCATCCGGCAGCGGACATCGAATTGCTCGAGAAGGGTTATCGCTAGTTAATGAATTCCGAGAAGCAGACGACACAACGAAATGGCGCCTCGTCGCGAACTCTTTGCTCCGCCGAATACCTCCACATCAACTACAACCATTCCAATGATAAACTGTTATGCCAGGTGCCGTGCATCCTGTCCATCTTGGAAAGCCTCATGATTAGTTTGATAGCTCGTGAAATCGGACTGACAGAAATATGCTTTTGAGATTCCGTCCCGGTTAGGAAAGGAAAAAGCCTTTCGTCAACAGCCCATCTCGAACCATGGAAATTTTGAGCGGCGATGGAACGGCTGTAACGATCGAAACGGCTTCGTTTCTAATTGACTTAAACCTTGAACATTGAACCAGCGTTTATCTTTAACGGCTTAAACGGAACGAAGTGATTGAACGTTTTGAACGACTTGAACGGCCGACCAATAGTGAACTCAGAAGAAGACTAAGAAAGCAAAATAGCCAACCTGTGTGAGCAAGAAGATTCGGATTAAGGGCTCTGATATACGAGCTTTACCCGTTCAGAATTGCGTGCTTTGTTGATTTGGTCCGAGGTCAGTTTATCGCCTGCGCGTGATGCTTCGTACATCAAGTTGTAATTATTTGCGACCGACTTGGGATCATTACGCAGGTCCGGGAGACTAAGGAGATGGCCGAATTCATGTGCCAGAGTCTTACCTAGGACTGGATCGCCGAGCGAAGTGACAATGCATACACCCAGCGCCTCAGCGGCAAATCCTCCTAGATCTCTCTTTTCGAAACGGTTCACAAACAACGCGGCCACTGCGCCGATCGGCTTGATTTTCAAAGTCGTAATCATCTGAAAAAATCCGCTTACACTGACCTCCTCTACATTTCCGGGCGCTTCGGTTACTGGGAAAAAGCTCTTGCGCAGCTGAAAGGTGATATCCGCCGGAGCCCAGATTGCATTGGCTACATCGATAGCGCGCATAACGGTTTTGTCGTTCTGATTAGGAGGAATGTCGCGGGTTTGCTTGACCCGCTCATGTTGAATCTGAGTGCTTTTACCAACCGCGATCTTCTTTTCCACGACCTGGTAGCTCTCGATCTGAAGCGTGATCAAGTAGGCATCGACTGGTATGGTGATGGTCTTCGCCAACTAAGGCCTCCGTTGAATAAGCGGATATTAATGGATATGCCCGGTCTCGGGCAAGGGGGATTTTCTGAAGGTTGAAGGACGGCTGGACCGGCGTTCGCCGAAAAACATCTGAAGGGTACGCAGCAATTGAACCTTGAAGATTGAACGCCTTACCCAGCTATAACAAACTGGAACCTAGCGGAGCGAGGGAACGGCTGGAATGATTTAGAACGGCCTCGTTCCTAAGTGTCGGCCGTCGGACAAGAGCGTGGAAATCAGCGGTCCGACAAAGACGCAACAGGGTTAGCACGTGATTCGCTGGGCAAGTGCGGGAGTGAATTTCTGGATTGTATCCGATCTGGAAACAAGCCAGCTCGCGAAGTCTGCCGACCTGTTGAAATCATCGGTTGCCACGTCGCCCAGCTGATTACTCTCACCTCGGCATTTTGTCCTACGCCGAGAACTCACGCGGACCACGCCGCGTTTTGAAAGACGATGCGATAGCCGTCCGGGTCTTCAAACGTCCGCCCGTCACGATCCCAATACGGATTGAACGAGGGAACAGGCTCGTATCCAGCTGCGATCATGCGATCAACGGCCTCTTGCCACTGATGCTTGTCAGGCAGATAGAATACCAGCAGATTGTCCATTGTCGGAGCACGACCGGCGACGTGACCTCGCCTTCGCGTGAACTCCAAATGGTACGGGGCACCAGGAACGCCGAGCATTACCCCGTCAAAGCCGTCGTGATCTTGAAACGCTCCGAGTTGTGCTAAGCCGACTCCGTCCGTGTAGAACCGCACGACGTCGTCCAAATGGTCTGTCGGTCGCGCCGCTCGTAGGATGGTCGGTAGCTTCATCAAGTCTTTCCCGGTGCGGCACTTCGACCGTAAAAAATTACGCAGAGTTTTGTTTTTCATGCGCCAGCTATTTGAAACCGACAACCAAATAGCCGGCATTCGACTCCGAGGCGGCCACGCCGGGATCGATTACCGTAATCTTGTGAGTGCCGGGGTTGGTCGCGGGTATTTGAACTTCCAACTCCCTACCGTTAACGAATCGACTGTGAATCTTCTTGCCGTTCAACAACACTTGATGAGACGGACGAAAATTAGAGCCGGTTACTTTCACTTGGGCCTCTGCGCCCTCGACAACGCCGGCGGGGGAAAGTTGCGTAATGTTCGTAACAAAGCGGTCCGATAACGGCCGCGGAATGGGATTGCGATAGTTCGGGTGAAACGACGTATCGACGGATTTTCCATCCATGAACACCGTTTCAACGTTCTGGGTAGCGGAAATATCGTTCGACACATTCCCTCGAACGATGACAAGATCGGCGACTTTGCCTTTTTCCACGCTGCCGTAGTCTCTGTCCTTGCCCCAGGCCTGGGCAACATTCAAACTGGCGGATTGAATCGCCACCAACGGACTGAAGCCGGCATCGATCATGAGTTCGAGCTCCGCGTGCAAGCCGTACGCGGGCAATAAACTTCCAGGATCGGAGCCCGAATGAATTTTGCCGCCGGCCGCCACGTAGCGGCGCGCGAAATCCTGCACCATCTTATAAGCCGCGGTAAGTTGATCGCGCTTTTCCGGCGGCATCTTTTCAAAACCGGCAAAGTACCCTTCTACGGACTCGACGTTGTATGCCGGAAGATAACTCAGCTCCGGGTTCTTCAGCACTGCGAGCTCACGCCTCTTCATCTCCGCGGCTCTCGGCGAGAGCGCGCGAAACTGCGTACCCCATGCCGGACTCCAGTGCACGTCTTTTTCGAACATGGCCTTGATGATTTGATCGAACTGATCGGGCTCCATATTGGTATGCGCCTCCACCGTGCCGACCTTGCCGGTCATACGCGCCATATCGACGTCGGAACGTTTCTTTTCATCGCGAATGGTGGTGAACATCACCGCCCACGAATGCTCGATCGAGGTATAGCCGGCGTCGATGGCGTCAAACATGTTCACCGAATGACCGATCACGGGCTTGCCTAACCGGCGCGCTTCCTCGGCAGCGGCTTTGGCGACATTGGGAGCGATACGCTCGAGAAATTTAAAGCCATCCATGCCTTTGTTGACATGTTCCTGGACGGCTTTGCGCGCCTCGTCTTCCGTACGGATGATAATGCTGCCGCGCTGCCAACGTTGCTCCGGCATACCCTGCGGCCGCGGTCCATCGAGCGCGTGGCCGGAAATCCACAGACGCGGCCCGCGAATCTTTCCCTTCTGAATGCCTTCCTTTTGCGCGATGATCCATTCTGTCGGGCTGTTGTTAATGTCGGGGCAGGTGGTCACGCCATAAGCGAGGTGAAGCTCGCCGATCCATTCCCAATAATGGCAGTGTCCATCGATCAGTCCCGGCAGGATGGTCTTGCCCTTAGCGTCGATCGTCTGAGCTTTGGCCGGAACAGCGACTTCTCCTCTCTTGCCGACGTCCTGAATTCGGCCATTTTGAAAGACGATCACTGCGTCTTCAACGGCGTCCCGGCTGGTGCCATCGATCAAGGTGCCGCCGACAATGGCGATCGGTCGAGTTTGCGCCCCAACTGCTGGCGCGAGGAAGAAGGAGAAGAACACGCTCAGAAAAATCGTTCGAGCGAAATTAGGAAAAATAGTATTAGACATCGCGCACTCCTATTCAGGCAGCGATTGGACTTATCGCGAACGCATACGCCTGCGGACATAATCCTACTAAAATCATCCGGGACTTAAACATTCTAATTCTCGTAGTTCCACCGCGCAGATTGATTCTATGATTCAGATCACAGCTAAGCAGGCTGATTTCGCATAACTAGCACACGCGAGGCGATCGGGACAATTATTTCTTTCTAACAAAGCTTCTAGCAAAGCGACTATGTCAGGGGTTAATAGCAACGTGATTATGTCAGGGTGGGGAAACGGCTATCACGCTACTTTCCGTGTCTTGAACGGTTGGAACGTTTGGAACGGCTGGAACGAACGGCTTCTTAGCCGTAACGAATATCGAGAGCTATTGACAACCAGTTCACGGGCAAATTATACGAATCTATGCTCATGTTCTTCACTTTGCTTTTACCCATTCTGCTCGCGATTCAAAGTGTTCCATCAACTATTTTCGCGTTAGAGCGCCATATTCATGCCCGAGCCGGCGGCTCCAGCGCGCAGCAACTTCCCTTGATCGTTGCGAAGGATCTTGGCCTCTTTGAGAAGTATGGTTTAGACGTTGATCTACTCGAGATCCGCGGCGGTTCACTTTTAATGCAAGCGCTGATCGGCCAAAGCGTAAATTCCGCCGATGTCGGCGCTCAGGCACCGATTCGAGCCATTCTGTCCGGGGCCAATGTCGTGATCACCGGCGGGCTGCTCAACAAAACGCTCTACAAGTTCGTAACCCGAAAAGAGATCCGCAAGCCCTCGGATCTTCGCGGCAAGAAAATCGGCATTGTCAATTTCGGTGGAGCCAATGAATTTAACATCCTCATGGCGCTTAAGGCATGGGGCATGACGCCGGATTCCGTGAGCCTGCTGCCGTCGGGTGGCAGCTTGGCCAGACTCGCGGCCATGGAGGTCGAGGGAGGACTCGATGGGACGATCATCCCCTACGGCGAAGCGGCCATGGCAGCAAAAAAAGGATTCAACATTTTGGCCGACTTGAGCGAGCTTATGGAGGAATCGCCGGAGAAGGTCTTCATCGCCGACCGCTCCTTCATGGCCAAGAAACGCGACAACGCCAAAAGATTTTTTCAGGCGGTGAGCGAATCGATCTACATATTAAGAAGCCAGCCTGAGCTAAAAGGAAAAATTGTTCCGATCATCGGAAAGTGGCTGCGAATTCCCGCAAAACTCGCTGAAGAAGCATACGACGTACATCACAAAATCTTCGCTTTTCCCCCGCGCGTGGGGCGCCAAGGCTTGCAAGACGTTCTTGAGATCATCCAACGCGAACCTCGGCGCGCTAAAGATGACTTGAAATTGAGTCGCTTTGTCGATGAGAGTACACTCGACGAGCTGGAGAAAGAAGGGTTCTTCAAGACGCTAACGAAAAACGTCTCGACCAAATAAGGCTCGACAGATGTAATGACCACCGCTTCATGGAAGCACTACCATGATGATTGCTTTTTGATTGGGGAAACGAAGAAAATTAATAAACCGGCTGATGAACTAAGAAAGAGAGGTTCGACGTGACATCGAGAATCAAACATATCGGAATCATGAGTCAGATGCCCAATCGGCTGTTCAAATTTTACGAATGCCTTTTTGATTTTAGAACCGATGTGCGCACTCCTGCCGAGGAACGTGAGCGCGCAAAACAGATTGGTTACAAAATATTAAGCTCCGGCCGCGTTGCCGGCGCGTTCGCTCGTACGGTCATCGCCAGCGACGGCAACATCGGTGTGGCGTTCAATCAGCGCCGTCCCGGCTATCCTGGCGGGCTCGATCATTTCGGCATGACCGTCGATGACATCGGCGGAGTACTCGACCGGATCAAGGAAAAATATCCGTCAGTGGGTTGCGTCAAACGCCCTCCCGGCCGGCCCTTTGTCGATTACAGCAGTCATGATCCGGAAGGAAACATTTTCGATATCGCAGAACCAGGAAAAAAGCAGATGGTTGGCGTATTCAGCGAGGCGGAAGCCAAAAGGCCTCGTCGCATCAAACATTTCACGATCCGAGCCATGAACCCCGAAGCCTTGGCGCAATTTTACGTAAACGTCTTTGGGTTCAAGGAAGAGGAAAAAGCACTCGAGGATCCGAATTTTTATCTCACCGACGGCACGGTGACCATGGTGCTTGCGCCTTATAAAATCTCCGATTACCTCGGCACCGAACACAAGCGCCCCGGCTTCGATCACGTCGGTTTTGAAGTCGAAGATTTGCAGGCCTTCAAAGATGACGTGGAGCTACTGGCGAAACACGACCCTGAATATCTCGCGCCAAAGCCTGCCAATGTGGAATCCGAGTACCAGGTCATCATGGATCTGCTTAGTGGCTGTCGCTATGGAAAGCACCAAATGTGCGACCCAGAGGGAAACCTGCTGGATATCGCCGTCGTCTAGATTTCGGAATTGACTATCGCGGGACTTCGGATTAGTTCATCCAGTTCTTATTAGTTCCTTTATGTTCTTGCGCCGTGCGGCCGGCCTTTAGACAGCGACGCCAAAACGCTGGATTGAAGCTCTAGCAGCGGAGAGAACCTCGATGGGCCTATGCGAAGGTCCTTGTAGAAGTGAGTCGAAGGAGGAGGATTGATGTTCGCGCTCCTCAGGCCCATTGACTCCTGGAATTGCTCATCCCCTTATCCGACCGGAAGGCGAGTGTCCGATGTTGTCGCCCGTCAGAACACCATTGCATTCGGAAGCTAAACCGCACACTTTATGATGTAATCAAGTTGCTACGCTGGGCGGACCCCGACGGAGGTCGACGAAAGTTCGAGCGAATAACTCTAACCAAAAACCTCGATCTTATCTGCTGTCAGGGCAACCAGGCTGGATGCCGAAGTAAGCGCCCGTTCGCTGTGATCCCAGTGGCCGGCAAGAAAATCAAAGAGCCGAGAATTGCTGCAGTTGCCACATCCAACGTGGATGATCTGCGGCGGAGGACCATACAACAGTGCCCGCTCGTAGAAATCGACATCCTTGCTAACGATAGTAAGATTTTCTACCTTGCCAAGCTTCCAAATTTCACTGTCACTCGCAGTCAAAAGGTTGCGCTCAAATAGGTGCTCAGCTTGATGATGGCGCGACTTCAGCCAGAGACACAACTGCGGAGGCAAGTTGACATCGACCGAGAAACTTCACTTGCTAAGCGGGATCTCGCGGTGCGCCACATGACGCGCAGCGTACTCCAAGGCGGCATCAATGTCGGCTTTCTCCAGGTAAGGAAAATCTTTCAGAATGTCTTCAGGCGTCATCCCGCCAGCCAGCATTTCGAGCACATGGCTCACTGTGATGCGCATGCCGCGAATCGTCAGTTCACCGCCGCAGACGTCCGGTTTGATCGTGATACGTTCGATGTTCATACGTGCATTTTACTGTAGCACCAAAGGAACGCAATTTGCTGAGCGCACCTGAATAAGAGCGACTCGGATCGAACCATGCACCCTTCTCCGCCGTAAAGGGAGTCATGATCTCAGTTAGAGCCGGCTGATGACCGAAGGTCCCCGTGCAAGAGCTTCCCAAGCTCCTGCGCTCACCCTGCCACACTCCCGTCCCGCGTACACGATCTGGCGATCATCCATTTCATCCCGACCCGCTTGGTCCAGGTCCCTCCGTTGTTACGTGTGCCTTAGCAACTGACGGCAGCAATACATAGCTTCGCTCTGGCATAGGCATAGCAATGTTCCGACGGCCCACTGTCAACCCCACATACCGCCGGAATGCTCCAGCATTCAGTACCTTGAAAACTGCTTTCGATAAGTTGCCGCGGCGAATGGAGACCGTATTCGCTGAAGATTCAGATGTAAATAGCGCACACCGCGAGACATAACCTCTCGATCACTGGAGCCGCAGGTGAACATGCTCTGACATTCAACAGTAAGGCAATAGCGGTGACGCGAATCGCTGCAGTACCAATCTGGCGGCTACCTAACAAGCACAGGGTAGTACTTACATGATAAACAGTTTAGCTTGCAGTAATGATTGCCGCATTGTTAATTTACGCCGATGCGTACCAAAATGACCAAACGCGGGCAGGTCTCGGTTCCGTCGGAAGTCCGAAAGAAATTGAAAATCGCCCGAACACTACTCTGGAGTGGGTCGTTGAAGGTAACACGGCGAGAGTAATTCCGCTGCCGTCGGATCCAGTCAGCGCCTTTCGCGGTTCGGGCAAAAGGGGTTGGTAAAGCGGCTCTTGAGCGACCGGCAGCGGGAAAATGGATCCTAAAATTTGGTCGTGCTCGATACTTCCGCGCTTCTTACCCTGCGAAGTGACAGCCCGGTGCTGACAGGTGGAGGATCTGCTTGCACGCGCGAAGCGAGGGTCATGTCGTTTGCTTGGCTCCTTTATGACACGAACGGAGCTTCTCTATTTGATCTGCCGCGAAGAGGGAGAAGAGGTAGCTCGCGGACGCTACGATTAGTGGAGACCTGAGTGGATAACCTGTGAGCCGTCGATACTGGAAGTCGCGGCGCGACTCAAGACGCGCGGGCGGCTATCGGTTGCCGATAGCTGGAGGCGCAACCGCAATCTCGCGACAAGCGGTTTTGATTCATAAAGACCCCGAATTTGCGAGATTCCTGGAGATTGCCCAGCAAGCCCCTCTCGACAAGTGAACCGCGCGCAAAATTTTTCAAGCGACCCCTGCCCGTCTCTGTTCGGGATGTTTGATCGCATTGAACTGTTGAACGTTTGAACTTTATCCTCTCGTCTGACAACTTGAACTGAGCGGAGCGCTTAATCCCTCGATATACTCGGGCTGGCGGCTTGAACTGTCGAACGCGTTTCGTTTCTGTCGTTGAACCCGGTAAACTGTCGAACGGACCCAGAAAATAGTTGCAGCGCTTTAACGTTTTGAACGGCGCAAGATTTAAGATCACAGCAAACCCCGTCGCTCAGCCCACTCCTTTGCCTTGGCAATGGCGATGCGAATTGCCATCGCCTCATCATGTCCTTCCTCCAGTAGCGCGTTGGCGATCTCAATTGCCTTGCGACGCACCAGAGGCGGTAGGTGTTCCATCGCGTTCGGATAATAATATTCATCCCAAGGCATGATGGCTTATGACCACAGATCACTCGATGCCTCGAACTTAATAATGTGCCGAAGAGCACGGGAGTGACTGACCATTTGGTCCTTTGAGGCCGAAAGAGAACTTCGGTCGG
>JAJONK010000544.1 GCA_021323355.1 Deltaproteobacteria bacterium | reverse complement strand
GAATGGCTTCTACCGAGTTGCCTAGCATTGAAACACTTATGAAGCAGTAGCCGGTGCGATCGTAGCTCAACACGATTGAAAATACCGGCAAGCAACTTTCTTCACAGCCCGATTACAAATCGTTCTGCGCCTTGCGCCCTCACCCTCATGCGTTTCCCGGATTCAATCTGGGCTGATATTAGAACAGCAAATTAACAATCCGCATGCTTGCGCCGCGCTGCATTTTTTGTCCAGGCTGTACATTTATGTCATCTAATCTTCCAGCTTTGGCTTCGCTCTCGCTGAAATTCTCATAAACTCCATTAGCTTACGGTTGGGTCCGTTTATTGCTCCGCAAATTTTTATGCTACCGAACCCGTATGGAGAAGGACCAGGGCGCGAAGTCCGCCGCCTAGGGGATATCGAGAAACGCGAATCATTTAACTAAGGAGGAAAGCATCGTGATCCGCAGCAAGGCAATCGACCGGGACCAACTTTTCGCCCGTCTCGATGACATCAAATCAAGGACAAAAAGCTCCATCGAGATTTCCCGTCATCTTGTTGACCAAAGTTTTCTCCGCTTCAAGGCAACTCACCGCAATCTATACGCAGCCCAGCGATCGCACGAGCAGCTGAACGCATTACCAGATATAAAGAACTCGGCTGCGGTGTCTCAGGAGCGATCAAATCTTGGTGAAATAAGAGAGCGCCCCGAGCCGCTTCACTCTGCAGGTATCGAGACAAATTCAACATGCGATCGTTGCGAGGGCATTCTCCTAAACAACAAGGCCTATCTGGTGAGGACCCAAGAACATGGGTTGATCTTACTCAATATGATCGTATGCTACGCGTGTCACCTGGAAGCAAAGAATCTCGGCCTCGAAACTGACGAGTTACAAGCTACCGATACTGGCTCACAGCTAACCTCGCGAAACAATCAGGTGCTCGCACTGGCTTACCCCGTTTAGCCTTGAACGTGTTGCCGGCTAAGTTCTAAATCACGGCAACCATCGAACTACTCACGTAAGCTGAAATAGAAATGTTGTTCGTGTGTCCCAGCGACCTGGAAATTAAGCGTCGCAAGCGGTCTCCGATGAACCTACCTATAGTAGGCTGAGCTACGCTACCGCCGCGCTTTCACTCGTCTGGGCAGCAGCTGCTTTCTCCATCGTCACGCTCGAAGCAGTTTATCTTCATCGCGAAGATTGGTCGCACCTTGCTTGATCATGCATCGGCAGCATCTCGGGTTCGATCTGATTCGTCTTCCTTGGCCCGCCGCAGGTCGCACGATATGTGTGAACCGATGCGAACGGTACTTACGAAGCGCCTAAAAAACCACCGACTCCGCCCCCACCGCACGGATGAAGGGCTCCGTCTTACTCCGCTTCAAGTGCAATCCGGGGTGGCGGAGATGAGAACTGATGCAGCGCATCTCGAATCCCATGGTTGCGACAAGACGGCCCCCTTTCCCTTTCCCCCAGAATTTCCCCCAGAAGGCTAAGAGTGTTTTCCACCGAAACTGTGGATAACTTTGTGGATAATTTGATTGCGTGCGTGTGAGATGCCGTACAGAGCAGGCTTTGAGCAAAATGCCCAAAAATTGAACACCAATTTCCGTTTAGAATTCAACCCTTGGGAGGCTCTGCTTGGAAATCTGATATTTTAAACCGAAGTAGAGACTTGGCTATCATTGTCAAGTATTTTCCAAGCCGTTGATCCACAAAAAAAGGCGGATATCGTGACTTATCCACATTTTTGCCCTTGACATATCAATCTCCTGTAAGCCACTTTTCAGATGTACTTTAGCGCACTTTCGTATCATCTTCGAGACATCAGGTTACTTTATCAGGTGTGAACTCCCTTACAGGGACCGACCTCCGTACGCACTACTTCCACACCGGCTCGTAGCCTTTTTCGCGAAGGCACCGGTCAACGAGTCCCTTGTAAGACGGCGCTGGCTTATCGGATCCGAAAAGGCCGCGTAAAAGAGAATACATTAGGCCTGCGGCAGCGCTGCTTGCCGCTCCTATCGCCGCGCCTTGTCCAGCCTGGCCGACCACTGCGCCGCCTGCACCACCAGCGGCTGCTCCGATAGCAGCGCTGCCCGCCGTGCTAACGGCGGCGTTTTCCGCCAGATTCTCTCGACCTTCGCTAGCGCCTTCCGCCTGTTGGATGCATTGATCGATGTCTCGCTCGGCCATGCTAGATCCGACCCGCATCAAGTGTTCATTCGAATAAAGTGAAGGTCTGTGACTGGCACATGCCGGAAGCGCAATCAGGAGCGCCGTAGTAAGGCCAATGCTGAGATTTCCCTTGTTCATTCCAATCATTCATTGATCATAATAATCATTATAAGAGGGTCAACCCGACCACCGGATAGGTGCGATGTCACGGCTGTTCTGATCTGATGAATCACACGACTTGATTTAAAAAATTCATACAGCGCCGGATCGATGCAGGTGGCTGTCAGATGCAAACTTCAGTCGGTTTCCCGGTTCAGCTAATCGACATGCTAAAATCAATTCGTTCTCCTCTCAGTTCGTACCGAGCGCGGTAGTCAAATCAACTTCCCACGTGATGCGCGAGTGGTCGCCGATCCAAACGGCCACCATTCCAAGAAACAGTCGCAGCCCAATGTTGGTCAGCGCGGCCAGGCCCTGGCTGCCTCTTGCCAGCCACAATGTTTCCAGCGCCACGGACGAGAAGGTTGTGAATCCTCCCAGTACGCCGACAAATAAAGAGACGATCATTTGCAGTAAAAATCGACCGACTTTCTGCCAGCCCTGCAAGAAACCCAATAGCAAGACATCCAAGAGTTCACGGCAAGGTGCCGTATGGAAACAACGGATTCCCGAGAACCTTGTAGATCCAGGTGCTCAGCAAGTATCTTAAAATCCGCCAACAGAACTGCCGGCGCCGACAAAAAAAATCGACCGCATCTAACCGCCTCCTTAATAGACCTGCATGTAACTTTTCCAAGCTGGTTATTGCCGCCCAACCGAAGAGCTTAGGCGCCTGAACGTCTTCGCCTTTTCAGCTCATATTCGGATCCATACTTAGTTCAGTCTGATCACCAATGGAGTCCTCGTGTCTTGGTTTTTTCATCAATGCCCCTCGCCACAAGTCGTCTCAATCGAACCTCCCCTCCGCATCTATATGTTCAGCAAGAACACAGATTCGATGCCCTGCGAGTTCCTCTGCAACGTTTCCTCAATCCTAAGCTTCGAGGCTCAGTTTTGGCCGTCTTTTCCGAGGATTAACCATTTTGTCACAAATGAGCTGGTTTGCATGAACGTAAGTCATTGAACACACTGTATCATGCATTCTGGCACATTGGTTGCTCGCCAGGTATCGACGATCCATTCATTGTTGTGACTCGCTTAGAAACCAGCGCCGATCGCAGATTCGTAGTGGCTCAATGGTTGACATGCTCAAACTGACTTGGCTGAGACTCGGATTGAGCTCGCAAAACGGCAAAATGTCTGACATAGCCCAAACGGATTCACTAGCCAACCTTGCCAAACAGATCATAGGGCTATTCAGGAATGATTTGACCTGCAAGGACACAAAGACGACGCCGGCAGAAAACCGCAATGCGCTTATCGCACTCCAGTGGTTTGTCGCGGTCGGCACATCCTATTTAATCTTATCCAGTCAGGCGTGGAGTCTCGGCGCTCCGCTGCCCTTGGCGCTGATAATTCTTTGCATTATCTCGGCGGCGGCACTGCAGCGAATGCCGCTCAAGATCTTTGCAGGAAACAACATTGAGGCGAAACTTCTAACTTTTGACTCGATCCTCATTCTTGCCGCCATCGGATTGACTCAGAGCGCGCCGTGGGACCTGCTGGCGCTCTTTTTCTTTTGCGTGTTCATCGCCGCAACCGGAGAAAACCTGATACATATTGTGGTTGGTTGCACATTGTTAAGTGCCATCTTTCTGATCTTCATTAGCTCGCAGCAAATCGACATCTCGGCTATCAACTCGGACCTGCTACTGCGAGTTCCGTTCATGCTCGGCATATCGGTTCTGTACGGCCATCTCACCAACGAGGTAAAACGAGATAAGAGACGAATCGAACAGCTTAAACAAACCGAAGAATTCAAACGTCAGGTGGTGTGTGCCCTTGCGCATGATGTTAAAGCGCCGCTTTCGGTCATTCTCGGCCATGCCGAATTGCTCGCCGGCTCCTT
>JAJONK010000543.1 GCA_021323355.1 Deltaproteobacteria bacterium | reverse complement strand
CGCCGGCGCACCTGGCTTTCAGCCCGGATAACGAATGCGCGTTCGTCGGCTGCGAGAGCAGCGATGAAGTGGTGGTTATTGACCTAAGAAAGCAAACGATCGTTGAATCGGTCAAGCAGGTCAACTCGGACCCGAAAGCAATCCCAGTCAAGGTGAATTGTAAGTAGCGAGACGTAAATTCTCTTGTGCCGGTTGCAAAGAGCGCGGTCGCGCTGTGGTGTTACGTGTAGTTTCGTCCGACCCGCTACCAGCGGATAATCGACGTAAGTCTTACCGCAGCTTAAAGACGTCTTTCCAGATTTTCTCGTACTTGGGATACTCCTGAATATCAGTGGCGCTGATCGGATAGATCTTCGCCGGCCGAATCTTTTCCGCCGGTTCCACCTTAGGGTGCGCAGTGGTGCGTCCGCCCGCCGCCATGGCTTTTTGTCCCTCCCGACTGATTATCCAGCGAGCGAACAAGAGGGCCGTGTTAGGGTGGGGGGCGTTTTTAAGAATGGCGGTGGAGCCGATGGCCGCCACTCCTTCGGTCAGCATGTAGTTCAGGGGCGCCCCTTTTTGGATCCGGCGCGGAAAATGATGAGAATAGCATGTAAAACAAGCCGCGGCCTGCCCGGCTATCAGCAGCTCGACCAACTGGGAATGGCCTTTGTGAAACTCCGGGTTATTGGCGGCGATCTTATTCATCAGAGCAATCGCCTGTTCATCGCTTTTGAATTTATATTTGGCCAGCCCAATCAGCAGATCGACATCCCTAGGCTCTGCGATTAAGCGGTTTTTCCACTTAGGGTCGGCAAAGTCTTCAAATTGCTTAGGCTCCTCATCTTTCTTGACAAGATTGGTGTTCCAGCCGGCGATGTAAATGTCCAAATCGGATGACACCCAGAAGCTTCCCTTCAGGCCATCGGGGTATTCCGCGGCCTCAGGAGTAACGAGTTCCAGCAAGAGCTTTTGATCGTGCGCCTGTACCACGTCGCTTAGGTTGACCTGTAATACATCAGCTATGGTTTTTCCGCCCCTGGCTTCGGTTATGACGCGTGTAACCAGTTTATCGGATGTCGCGTCGACGTGATTTATCCTGATGCCGGGGAAGCGTTTCTCGAATACCGGAAGGATTTTCTCAGCGTTGATCTGCGCCAGGGTCCCGTAGAAGTTCAAGGTGCCGCCTTCCTTCAACGCTTTCTTGTAAAGCTCGTCCATACTTTCTGACTGTGCCCAAGCCGAAGAAGCAACAAGAACAAAGAGGATCGTGAAGGCAATCCTGTGTAAGAATTTCCGGATGATGCTCATCGAAAGAACCTCCTAATTCCGCTCTCGCAGTGGCATCACGTGCTTCTTGCCGTTCCAAAAAGACATTCGATGCTGTGAAATGAATCCCCAAAGAAGATTATCGACAGCCAACGTTTTATATTACAGTCTGCACCGAACTATTTTTCGGCTCAGCGGCCGGACGGACGCGGCAGAGATAAGAACGGTGCGGCAGCGAGCCGCTGACCGGGTCAGCGATGTCCGTGCCGATGAGAGTTGACGGATTAGCGCCGTTGCTGTTGTAGGGATTATAGCCCGGCAGGTCGAGCTCCTTGCAATCCTGCCACCAGCCGTGCTGGCAACAGATCACGCCGGGGACGATGTTTGTGGTTACCCGTGCCTTCACTTTGATCGCGCCGCGCGGGCTTTCGACAATCATCCACTCTTTGTTGGTAATTCTATAAAGCGCGGCCGTTTCGGGATGAATATCGGCGGTAGGCTGCGGCGATATTTTACGCAAACCCGGCAGCGCGCGTTGCTGGCTATGAATGAAGGTTGTGAACTTGGCGTTGGTCAGCACAAGCGGATATTCCGCGGCGATGTCCGGCCGACTGACCGGACTCAACGCAGGCTCGATGTATTCCGGCAGCGCGGGATAGCCATGCGCGGCAAAGGTCTCGCAGTAAAGCTCAACCTTCTTTGAAGGTGTGGCAAAGCCACGCACCGCGCCATCTTTGTTGGTCCCCGCGTATTTCTGGTAGGCCGGCTGCGCTGGAAGTGAGATCCCGCCGGGAGACTGCTTGAGTTGCGTTAAAGTCACTCCGGTGGGTTCGAGCTCGTAGGCGTAACCGGCTTCGACATCACCATCCCAGAATTTTTCGTTGAAGCCGAGCCGCTTGGCCAATTCGAAAATGATCCAGGTATCGGAGCGCCGCTCGCCCGCCGCTTGCACCACCGCGGGCCGGTACTGCATGTGAGTTTTGCCCGCCGCGCGGTGTTCAAAGCTAGTCGTGATACTTGCCATCTCCAGGAAACTCGTGGCCGGCAGCACGTAATCGCAAAGCTCCGCTGTCGGCGTCATAAAGAGATCGGCTGCGACGCCGAGTTCGAGGGCCATCATCGCCTCGCGGGCGCGCCTCGAGTCCGCGGTGGAGAGGACCGTGTTGGAGCCGAAATTCAGAAACGCTTTGACCGGGTAAGGCTGCTGTTCGAGGATCGCTGTGAAAATATCGTATGCCGTGCAGTTGCCGGGCTTGGCCGGCGGGCCAAGCGGTTTTTTCTCGCGGCCGATGCGAATGGCGGCCATATCCTTCGGTAAAAATTCCTTGCCGCCGACATCATTGACCTTCAAGCCAGGAAAAGTAACGTTACCTCCCTGGCGATCGTAGTCGCCGAGAAGCGCATAGAGCGATGCGATGGCGCGGCTGGTCTGCGTCGCATTGGTATGCTGCCCAAGCCCGTT
>JAJONK010000542.1 GCA_021323355.1 Deltaproteobacteria bacterium | reverse complement strand
GCAGCTGCTCAGGACCATCGGCTCTTTGGCTTACCAGCGAAATCAGCGGTTGCTGGCGATTTCATGGCGTGACATATCGATTTGCGTGGTAATTGAAACCGCACAGGGAAAACGAGAGATCGAAGTTTTTCGACCGGACAACTTGTATGACATTTGGGTGAGGATGTATTTGCGGCGCGAAAACCGCGCGCTCTCGGACGTTCCTCAGTGAGCGCTCTCCTTCCGCATTGACACCGACTCAGGCCAGTCCGCTTCCGGAACCTTCTTCCATCGCAAAAGCCAATTGCTCGTGCATCGGCGGCATCTTTCGTCGCCGCGCCGGAATGCGAATAGTCACTGTCGACCCCTGACCTACTTTACTTTGCACGTCAATGTTCCCATCGAGCAGGTGCACGATGCGCTTGACGATATAGAGCCCCAAACCAGCGCCGCTGTATTTCTGGGATTCTGAACTCTCGAGCCGGCTGAATTTTTCAAAGATCATGGGCAGTTCGTCGGCGGGAATCCCGATACCAGTGTCCGAGACTTCGAATTCCATCACCTTTCGGTTGGCCAGGTAGTGCGCTGAAACCCTGACGTAGCCATGCTCGGTGAATTTGACGGCGTTGTCGATGACGTGTTGCAGAATCAGCTTTAACTTGCCGCGATCAGCCTCGAGTAGCGGCAAGTCGGGAGAAAACTCCCAGATCAATTTGATGTCTTTTGTCACCTGAGAATCGTAGGACAATCTCAGGTCGTAGAGAAACTCCCACAAGTTGGTTTCATGCAGCTCCGGCTCGACCAGATTCGATTCGATGAAGTTGACCTGCAACATGCTGGTGATGACCGCATGAAGTTCTTTACACTGACGCATCATCATTTCGAGAGATTTCTCCTGAATCGGACTGATATCGCCAAGCGTCCTTTCGATCAACATGTTGGTATTTCTCGCCAGAATGTTGAGCGGGCTCTTCAACTGATGCGAAGCAACGCCCAAAAATTCGTCCTTAAGTTTGTTGGCATCGCGTAATTCGTTGGCCTGGCGCTCGATTTGTTCGTGCAAGCGAGTCTGCTCGATGGCCATTGCCAAGTGGCCCGCTAAGGTCACAGCAAACTCCCGTTCCTCCTTGGTGAAATCGTATTGCGAGCGTGTGAAAAACGCTAAGCTGCCGAAAACCCCGCCTTTGGCACGCAGCGGCGTCCCGAGAAACGCAACCACGCGCTCATCGTTTAAAGGGCCGGCATCCTGAACGCGCGGGTCTTCATAGATATTCTTTATAGCCAGCGTGGCCTCTTTTTTTATAACCGTGTCGATAGATGACAATGAATTGACCAGCGCATCTGATTTTCGATGGAGAAAACCTTTGCTGGCCGCTGTTCGGAGCATGCCCGTTTCAGGATTTCGCAGCGTGACCACGGCCGCCGCATAGGGCAAACGACTCAGTGCCGTTTGTAAAGCTACATCGAGAATCTTGCCTAATCCAACATCTCGGATGAGCGCCGGATTGGTTTGATGAAGTACCTCGAGGCGCGCGCCCTGTATTCGGAGTTCTTCGGCGGTCTTAAGCTCTTTCTCGGCTTGTTGCTCTTTGTCGATGGCAACCTTTTTCTGCCGCTCTGCCTGGGCGAAGTAACCATAGAAAATCGAGATCACCAGCGGCATCGGCAGACGCAAATAAATACTGGGATCGTCGGTCGTCGACCCGCTAAGCACAACGTATCCGTAAACCACAGGAGCCAAAAATGTGATGAGCAATAAACCGCGCGGATCGTTGCAAACGCAACTGAGTATTAAGGTGACAAGGCAAGCGACGACTAGGTCAGGGGTGGTTCCGCCACTCAGTGCCAGGGTAAGCGCAAGGAAGAAAGTATCGAATAGCAGCAGCGGTCCATAAAACCGCGGCCAGTTGAAGTATTCCTCAGCAACAAAATATAGCGTTACATTGGTGAGTAGATAGAAGACTACAATCGCCTGAATTTGCGATCCGTAAAGCCAATCGCCCGGCGAATAGAGTAGAAGGTAGCAAGAGAGAATGACCAGCGGCCAGCGCAGTTGAACGACAGTCTTCTTCTGCGGGGTTTCAAACAATTGGTCGAGATTATGAAGGTTGGGCAAGAACGCAGCGGATTTGAACGTTTGTGCAATCTCCATAAGCTCTTTCCTTGTGAGCTGCACATTATATGCCATGTTATGTAACGGCTTGTTTTGTAAAGTCCATTCAGTTTGTTACATAAGATCGGAGAGTTGCGCGATGGCTTCAAACCGTGATCAATCTGAAATGGACAAATTACAACAAATGGGGACAAATTTGTCGCCGCAGCAGTGTGCATATTATTTAGGCGAATCTGCCGGAAACCGTCTTGTAGCCAGATCAAGGGCTGGGGCTGAGGCTCTTTTTTTTGTCTTGCGCGACGCGGACGGCGCGTAGGATATCGGCGTACCCGGCGCAGCGGCACAGGTTACCCGACAGGTATTCGCGAACCTCGTCATCCGAAGGATTGGCAATCTCATCAAGCATCGCTTTGACCGAAAGAACGAAACCGGGAGTGCAGTAGGCGCACTGTAACGCTCTCTGGCTGACAAACGCTTCTTGGATGTAATGGAGTGTCCCGCCGTCGCCGAGGCCTTCCAAGGTGACGATCTCATGGTCCGCGGCGCGCGCCGCCAACAGGAAGCACGAGCTGACCGGTTTACCATCGAGCAACACGGTGCAGGTGCCGCAAGCGCCGAC
>JAJONK010000541.1 GCA_021323355.1 Deltaproteobacteria bacterium | reverse complement strand
TCTGTGCGTTTAAATAATAAATCTTCTGTTTATCACTGTCTGGAATATCGAGCTTCGACATCGCCGCTAAAGTCATCGGATAGAACTGATCGTCGCGGCCGCCTCTGCCGTGCGGATAATCGGCGCCGAACAGGATCTGATCGGGACCGACGGTGTCGTAGACGAGCTTGATGAATTCGGCGCGGATCGGACCGGCGGTATCGTAGTAGATCTTTTTAAAGTAGTCCTCCGGCTCCCGCCGGCACTCTACATTTCCCTCGCGCCAGTTGAGCCGGTCGAGGTAAAGCAGAATCATGCCGCCGAGATGCGAGGCAATGAGTTTGATGGCCGGATAGCGATCGAATACGCCGCTATAAACGATGCGCGATATCGCCAGAGAGCTGTCGGTGGGCCAGAGGAGCTTCTGGTGCAGCGAGTATTTGTTCCAATTGGCTTGGCATGGCGCATTCGCCGGATGAAGAAACAGCGGTTTTCCACCTGCTTCGAGCGCGTCCCAGAAGGGTTTGAATTCCGGCTCGTCGAGGTATTTTCCAGCCAGATTGGTCGACAGGATCACGCCATGCATGTTGAGAACACGGTAACACCGTTCGAGCTCCTGGACACAATCATCAAGGTTGACCATCGGCAAACGTGCGAATGCTTTGAAGCGGCGCGGGTGCTTGGCGTGGGCTTCGGCAAATGCGTCGTTGATGACGGTGCACAGCTCCAGTGCCTTGCGCCGGTCGCCGCCCTGTTCGATTCGCCCGCCGGTATTGGAGAGCACGCCGACATCGATGCCGTGTTGATCCATCACATTGAGGTATTCCTGATGGTCAAAGCCGTGGAATCCCACTCCGCGAACGTCGCTTTGCGATTGCTCGGGCACGAGCTCGAGAAATTTCTTTGGAAAGGCATGAAAGTGCGTATCGATAATCATGCGGCCTCCTCTAGCTAGACGCCGGCGCCACGCAGAGTGAAAACGTTATTCCAATAGAGGTTTATATGGCCGCTTATCGCATAGCGTAGGCGGGTGTCAACCATCTGCCCGCGCATCTAATTGCTAAGATGCGGCGCTAAACCAATTTGAGAGAAGAAGTCGCTCTATGTTGAGGAGTGCAAAATCTTTCGATCAATCAGCATTGTTGCCGCCGCGGCTCTCAGGTGGTACAAGGCCATCAGATGGAGGTGACCTCATGAAGCTCTTTTCTTACGGCCCCTGACCCTACGCTCACAGGACAAGGCTTGTCCTGGCGGAAAAAAAGATTCCCTATGATCTGATCGAATGCGACCTCGGCAACAAGCCCAAAGATCTTCTCGAGTTAAATCCTTACGGCAAAGTTCCGGTGCTGGTCGATGGTGATGCGGTTGTTTACGAGTCCGCCATCATCGATGAGTACCTGGAAGAACAGTACCCCGAGGCGCCGTTGATGCCCAAAGACCCTCTGGCCCGAGCGCGCATAAGAATTTGGATCGACTACTGCAACACCCGCGTGCAGCGCGCCGCCGGTTATATCGCCCACAACTACAAAGTCGAAGAGTCTGGCACGGAGCTTCGAACGTACCTCGAGAATCTCAATCGACAAATGCAAGGGCGAGAGTACATAGCCGATGGATACTCTCTCGCGGATATCACTTACATTCCTTTCTTCGTCAGACGCGAGCGTTATCAGGTAAGCATTGGTGATGACTTGCCGCACGTCAAAGCTTGGATGGAGCGTTTGCTCGAGCGACCCGTGGTGCGCGCGACGCCGTAACCGGCTGGCGGAGAGTCTCTGAGCTCAAATATCGGGGCTCAACGGTCAAAGAGGGACTTGTCTGCTAAGTGACAAAAAGCATACAAACGTGGCCTCAATGGCTTTATAGTGCCTCTGCGAACTAGAAAAACTGCCTAAGCTGCTGCTTACATGAGCAGCTTCATCGATCGAAATATTTGTATCAATTCGCTACGGCGGCGCTCTTTGGCAGCGCTAAAGAGCTTCACAGAAGCTTTTTCTAAAGCGCAATTTGCCGCCTTAAGCTGAAGTTTTTGTTGCTTAAAATACAATCTTGGTTTAATTTGTCCCGGCATGTCGTGTAATCTGCTTCTGGTTGAAGACAACCCTTTGTCCCGCCGGAACTTGGCAATGTTTCTTCAGCAAGCCGAATTCACGGTTCACCAGACCGACAATGGCGAGTGCGTTCGGTTCCGAGCAAGCTCAAGCAGAAGCCGCAGCGGTAGGCGCGCTTTACTTCGAAAAGCCGATCTCTTTGCGCGATCTGCTTGATACAATTCAGTTTACGCACTAACGCGACACTCCGTTGATAGCCGTATCAGTTCGCGCCGGTCGGCTGCGTGCAGGGAAATCACTATGTTCGAAACTTTGAGCAACTTTTTTACATCCGAGGGCTTCGAGCCGCACGGCCACTGTTTTCTCTGGCAGAGACCGCTCCTCTGGTTGTATATAGCGTCGGATTCTTTGATCGCAATTTCTTACTACATAATACCTGTCGCTCTGGTTATCTTCGTGCGTAAGCGACGAGATCTTGCGTTTAACTGGATGTTTCTGATGTTCAGCGCGTTCATCTTTGCGTGCGGCACCACACACCTGATGGGAATATGGAAGCTCTGGGAACCGGTTTATTGGTTGGACGGAAGTATCAAGGCGATCACCGCCGGTCTTTCGGTGGCAACTGCCGCGACCCTTTGGCCTCTGATTCCGCAGGCGCTGGCGCTTCCTAGCCCGCGCTCGCTCGAAATGGTCAATCAGGAACTGCAACAACAAATCGCCGAGCGCGAACTTGCCGTGCAGAAATTAAGAGAAACCGAGACGCTTTTCCGTTCCTTACTCGAGTCGGCGCCTGACGCTATGGTCATCGTCGATGCGCAAGGAATGATTACCTTGATAAATTCACAAACAGAAAGACTGTTCGGGTATGATCGAAAAGAACTTCTGGGAGAGCCTGTGGAACGGCTTGTTCCTGCACGATTCCGTGAGCGACATCAGGATCACCGCGGCTTGTTTGCAAAAAATCCGCACGTTCGGCCGATGGGAACGGGCATGGAGCTATTTGCCGTTCGCCGCGACGGCAGCGAGTTCCCGGTTGAAATCAGCTTAAGCCCGATTGCAACGGGACGGGAAGTTCTGATGAGCGCGGCGATTCGCGACATCACGGAACGCAAGCAGGCGGAGAGATTGCTTCAGGAGAAAGAGCGACTAGCCACGTTGGGCACAACCGCCGCGGTATTTGCCCATGAGATCGGTAATCCGCTCAATGGCATTTCCACTTCGTTACAAATTGTCAAATCGATTCTCGAAACGGCTCACAAGCTCGATCCGGCTTTGCAGGAAACGCTGGAGATCGCATTTCAAGAAGTCCAGCGGCTGGCAACGTTGCTTTCCGACTATCGCACGTTTGCGCGACCTCAGAGGCTCAACCTGCGGCCGGCTGATTTGAAGCAGATTATCGAGGAGGTGCTGAGCGCCCAATTGCCTATGTATCGGGCGACAAAAATCGCCCTCCAAACTCAGTTAGAAAACGTTCCAGGCATGATTGTCGATCGCGAAAAAATAAAGCAGGTGATTTTGAACCTCTGCAAGAACGCCGTCGAAGCGATGCCCAACGGCGGAAGGTTAATCGTCAAGGCCACTGGTTCAGAGGGAGGGGTTATTCTGGAAGTGACGGACACGGGTGAGGGAATAGCCCATGGCGTTGATATCTTCCAGTTATTTAGAACCACCAAACCCGAGGGCACGGGTTTGGGGCTTCCGATTGTGCAGCAGATCATTAGCGATCATAAGGGAACGATCACATACCGGAGCGAAATCGGCAAAGGCACAACGTTCACCATCGTGTTGCCGGTCGGGATTTTGAATGAGGGTGGCGCTAAGACGGAGCCCTCCGATGATTCTTCACTACCAAGGAATTTGTAGCCCCAGTAATTCTTTGCCGGCAAAATTGGTATTTGATTGTTGGCAAGCTTACGAATGTAAGGCCGGAAGAACCTCTTCCAAGTAGATACGAAGCTGCTCACTTAGATCGTTGCCGATCGGGCGAATGGTAACGTGGTCGACTCCTGCCTCGATAAATCCCTCTACAGATTCAACGCAGTGTCTCACAGGCCCGCAGGCGTTCCAAATTTCAACGCCCTGGGGCGTAAAGTCCTTTTGATAATAGGCATCGAGAAAAGTTTTTGCTTCGCGAAACGCCTGATCGCGGTCAGCATTGACCGAGATGCCGTAATACAAAACGGTCTTGAAGGTATTCGGGTCGCGTCCCTCTTCCAACAACATACTACGCAATCGCCCGACGTAATCTCTAAACCTTTCGAGCTCGATCTGATTGGTCATCCAGCCGTCGGCGAAACGGGCGATTCTCCGCAACGAACGCTCCACTCCACCATCGCCGATCTGATTGGATCGCGGTGTGCCGGCGATGTAAATCGGGCAAGGCTGTTGCGCCGGTTTGGGCAGGAGATTTACATCTTGGAACGAATAGTACTTACCCTTGAAGCTGGCATGTTCGTCGGACCAGAGCACTCGCAGGGCTTGGATCATTTCTTCCAATCGCGCCGGCCGCTCCTTGCTCTCGATGCCCATTACCTCAAGTTCCTTGGCCGCCATCGGATGCTGACTCGCCGGGTATCCCATGCAGGCGGCGAGCCATGTGCGCCCGCCCGATAAGACATCCAGACTCGCCCACTGCAACGCAAGCAGCACGGGATTACGCTGCGCGATCGTGGCCATGCACGCTACGCCAAGTTTAACAGTTGAAGTCTGCGCGGCTATCGCGCCTAGCAGTGGAATGCATTCCAAACGAGGCTTGCTAAGAATGCTGTCGCCGACCCAGATAGCATCGATCGCGCCGCTGTTCTCGGCCTGCACCGCCATGTCGATCAGGTCCTTGGG